>JAEUHE010000039.1 GCA_016793885.1 Verrucomicrobiales bacterium | reverse complement strand
GCCCGAACCCGCCGGGTTCAAAGAGATCTAGCCGGGGGTGCTCGCACCCCCGGAACTGTTAAAAGTACGGAGCATCGCGCAGCGATGCCACCGGCTTCGGAGATTTGCATCACCCGACTCAAGGAACCTAATCAGTTCGTCCATACGTTCGCCGACGGGTGGCACGCCTTTCAGGGTGCTGTTGAATAGTCTAGTGCGCATTTTTGGAGGTAAAGATGAGAGCCCTCTCCCGCTTTTCATTACCCGACGGAGTCGGGCTCCTCGCCCTCGCCCGGAACGAATCACACCCCTTGGGAACCTTTCCTTGATAAGCCAGGCGAAAGTCTGCGTCAATGGAGTGAGACGCTAGGCGTCGGTCCGTCGAACCATGACCTCACGAATCACTAAAGCAGTCCTGATCAGAGTCTTCCTGGCTCTCGGGCTACTCGTGAGCACGCGTGTCGAAGCCGGATTTGCCCCTTCTGCTGAGGTTCCCCCGTCGCCTCCACGTGAGTTTCGCGGAGCCTGGGTCGCCACCGTGAACAACATCGATTGGCCGTCCCGTCCCGGACTCTCGGTCTCGCAACAGCAACAGGAGTTGCTGAACCTCCTGGATCAGGCGGCCACCTTGCGCCTCAACTCAATCGTCTTTCAGGTTCGCCCCGCCTGCGACGCCCTCTACGAATCGAAGCTCGAGCCTTGGTCGGAGTATCTCTCCGGGACCATGGGGCAACCACCTCAGCCTTATTACGATCCGCTCGCCTTCATCATTCGCGAGGCTCATCAGCGCGGGCTCGAACTCCATGCCTGGTTCAACCCCTTCCGAGCCCGGCACCACTCGGGCCAAGGCCCACTCTCGCCCCGTCATATCGCCCGCACCAAGCCTCAGTGGGTTCGATCCTACGGAAAATATCTCTGGCTCGATCCCGCCGAGCCAGGCGTGGCGGACTATTCCCTGCGCGTTATTCTCGATGTGGTCAAACGCTATGACATCGATGGCGTTCACCTCGATGATTACTTCTATCCCTATCGCGAGAAGGACAGCAAGGGACGCCCGCTCGATTTCCCTGACAGCCCGGCCTGGAAACGCTATCAAGCCCAAGGAGGCAAATTGTCGCGTGCGGATTGGCGGCGCAACCACGTCAACACCTTCGTCAAGCGGCTTTACGATGCCGTGAAAGCCGAAAAACCCCACGTCAAACTCGGCATCAGCCCCTTCGGAATCTGGCGCCCGGGTTATCCAGCCTCGGTCGACGGACTCGACTCCTATGAAGAGTTGTTTGCCGATTCCAAGAAATGGTGGAACCAAGGCTGGGTAGATTACCTCGCGCCGCAGCTCTACTGGTCGATCGATGCCAAGCAGCAAAGCTTTCCCGCCTTACTAAGATGGTGGACCGAACAGAACACACAACGCCGCCACCTTTGGCCTGGCCTCAACACCGCTAATGTCGGCACCCGCTATCAATCCTCCGAAATCCTGAAACAGATCAGCCTCATCCGCGACGTCAATGCCGTCGATGGAGAGATCCATTGGAGCATCAAAGCGCTCCTACAAAACCGCCAGAACCTGGGGGACCAACTCAAGTCCGGACCCTACACGCGCAAAGCCCTGGTTCCCAGCTATCCCTGGCTGGATCGCACTCCTCCAACCAAACCGAAAGTTTCAGTCGGCACGAGCAGCCAAGGCGGCCTCGTGCTGACCTGGGATCCCACCGGACCGAAGCCCATCAGCAAATGGCTCGTCCAAGTTAGACAGGATGGCACGTGGCACACGGATGTGTTCCCAGGAGGGCTGCGCAGCTGTAGCTTCGCCGACAACGTGATGCCAGATGTCCTTTCCGTCAGCGCCGTCGACCGATGCGGAAACCTCAGCTCCCCCATGGTTCTGGAAAACCGATCCGGATTTCCCGCTTACGTGCCCCCACGCATAGGCCCTTTGCCGCCCAGGCCGACGACCTCAACCACGCCCCCACTTCGCCCAGCCACCGCCCCGCCCCAAACCAGGAATGCCTCACCCGCCGTCAGTAGCGATCGCAGCGGTAAGGCCGGACAGCGCTAGCCGCCCCGACTGACTGGTTGCCCGACGCGGAGGTCGGTCCCCTGCTCCGATGGGGACAAGACCCCATACATGGATGTCCCTTCCTATGGCAATACTTGGCCTGGATCTCAATGATTCAAGCCAGGATGTCAAACCGCTGCCCTCGCCGGGTACTCACCCCCGAGGCAGCTCGCAGCCTGGATATTCATTGGCCTCGCTCACACTCTATGGACCTACTAGTTATCGACCGCGACAAGACCTTTAGGGAAGCGACCTGCGACCTTTTACAGCAAAGAGGACACCGGGCGCAGGGCCTGGAGGCGCCCCGGCTCGGCTTCCCTGATACGTTGGAAAAGTGCGATGGAGCCATTCTGGATGTTCAATCGGGCGAAAGCGATGGCCTGGACCTGTTGGTGACGATGCAGCGCAAGCTTCCGAAGGTTCGCGTCGTAGCCGCTTGTGTGCATGCCAATGTGGCCGTGGCAGTCGAGGCCATGCGACGCGGCGCGGTGGATTTCGTCGAGAAGCCCCTGGAGAAGGAACACTTTTTGTCAGTGATCGCCCGCCTTGAGAATGAGGTTCAGGAGGTGCAGTCCCCTAAAGCGCCCCCCCTCCAACGCCAGCACGTTCGAGCAGCCGAAGGAGAGCTGGATTTTGACTTTCATTCACCTCCCATGCGGGAGCTCCATGAGCTCGTGGTGCAAGCCGCTCCCACCCCTGCCTCCATCCTGATCGGTGGTGAAAGCGGCACCGGAAAGAGTGTCCTGGCCCGAGCGATTTTGCACCACAGCCGATTGGCCCACAAACCGTTTGTCACCGTGAGCTGTCCCAGCCTCTCCAAAGAACTGCTGCGGAGCCAGCTGTTCGGCCATGTCAAAGGAGCGTTCACCGGTGCCGCTGCAGACCACTGGGGAAAAGTCCGAAAGGCGGAAGGCGGAACCCTGTTCCTGGACGAAATTGGCGATCTCCCGTTGGAGATTCAACCCCAGCTTCTTCGCCTGCTGCAAGAGCGGGAATATGAGCGCCTGGGCGAAAACATTACCCGACAGGCCAATGTGCGAATCATTGCCGCTACCAACCGGAATCTGAAGAAACTGGTCGCCGACGGAAGATTCCGGGAGGACCTCTACTTCCGTCTCAATGTCATCGCGATCGAAATGCCGCCCTTGCGCCAGCGGCCAGACGACCTGATGCGGCTTGCCGAGCACTATCTGCGCCACTTTCTCACGCGATATGAGCGTTGTATTGAGGGCTTTTCAAAGGATGCCTTGACCGCCATCCGCGCTCACAGCTGGCCCGGCAACCTTCGTGAACTGCGAAACGCCGTCGAACGAGCAGTGATTCTGAGCCGGGAAAAATGGTTGGAAGCGGCTTATTTTTCAGACCCAGGCTCCGGCCACTCCCGTTCTTCCTCACCTGACGTACAGAAACTCGGTGCTGTTTAGCAGTGCCCAACAAACGCTGGCCAGGCCGCGATCCTGAGCTACCTCCCTCGCTCGGGCTCGCTCGGCGACGCTGGGAGCACGGCCCACCGCATAGCCAAACGCACGGTCGATGGCCCGGGCGGCATCCCCGGAAGCCTCGGCCTGAGCTCGTTTCGCCAACACCTCCGCCTGCCGCTGAACAAAGCTGTTGTTCATCATCGCCAAGGCTTGCAACGGTGTGGTCGTCACCCCACGCCGCGGGGTCTTGACTGCTGGATCCGGACAATCAAACGCATCCAGCAACGGCTCCTTGCCGGAGTTTACATTCATCCGGTACACGCTTCGACGATTGAACTCGGACGAATCCCTGTCCAGCGGAACGTAGGCGTTGGCCGGAAATTTCTGAACCTCGAACGGACGAAAGCTCGGCCCACCCATCTCCAGATTCAACCGACCACTGACACTGAGCATCGCATCGCGCAAGGTTTCCGCTTCAAGCCGGCGGGGAGCATAACGCCATAGCAGCGCATTGTCCGCGTCAACCTCCAAGGCCGCCGTCTGCAGGGCCGAAGACTGCTGATAGGTTGCGGACAATACGATCAGGCGGTGGATCGGTTTGAGTCTCCATCCACCGTTTTGAAAGGTGCTCGCCAACCAGTCGAGCAACTCAGGGTGGCTGGGAGGAGTGCCGCTGCGACCAAAATCGTTGGGGGTCGAAACCAAACCCTGACCGAAATGGAAATGCCAGAGCCGATTCACCATCACTCGAGCAGGCAGCGGATTCGCCGGATCCGCTAACCATTCCGCAAACTTCACTCGCCGCTCCGCCTCCGGAGCGTCCGCCGCCAGACCAAACTCTCCCCGGATCGTAGGCAGACCGGACAAGGCACCGGGAGTGACAACCTCCTCGGGCATCTTCACATCCCCACGCCGTAACTTGCGCGTGGGCTCGGGCTGACGACGGATTCCCACGTAGGAGACCGGCAGCGGCTTCACCCGACTCAGCCCAGCGCGGAAGTCCTGAATCTGTCGGAGCGCGTTGGAGCGTGTCAGAAACTCCTCCGGCGTCAGGGCTGAAAGAATCTGTTCGGTCGAAATGTAAAGCCCCGCCGCCTCGAATGAGGCCTTTACGTCCTCGGGAGAGAGCGCACGATCATGAACCGCAGCACGCAAAACCCGCCCCGTCAGAAAAGCTCGTCCACCGCCGGCATGGCGCATACCCAGCAAAATGCGCGCCTCCCCAGATCGATACGTAGGCAGTGAAGCCGCCGTGTAAGGCTTTCCATATGGAACACCGTTTCGGTACATCGTAATCTTGTTATCAGCCGAGTAGACCACCGCCATGTGCACGGAAGAACCGGGCACCGCATCTTCCTCGGGCACGTCAAGGTCCCGCGTCCGAGAAAAACCTTCACTGCCGGCCATCCATTTTCGAGCCTGCCGCTCCCCATACACGATCGCATCAAAGGTACCGCCGCCGGGAGCCTCAATCGAGATGGCAGCTCCGCCCCCCTGATTGGGATCCGACAAAGAAACCCATGCCTCCAGAGTTTTCTCCTTCAGATCTTGAGGAATCGGAGCTGAGCGAAAATAGGCTCCGGACTTGGGCAGTTGCAGAGAGCCGTCGGATATCGTAGCCCCACCCTCAAGGTCACCCGACTGCGCCGCTTCGGTGGCCTGGCTGAAGGACCATTGCAGCAAAGGTCGCCACGAAAGGGGAGCGGGCTGGGACGGAGTCGTTCGCTCGCTGGCTCTACGTTTCCATCCGATGCTCTCAACGTCGCGAACGACCTTCTCGGCTCTTTCAATCTCCGACTTCAACGAGGCGATCGTCTCGTCCCGTTGCTTCGTCTCCTGCGGGGTGGCGATCATTCGCTCACCGTGTTTCACTCCGTCGAAAACCGCCTTGAGCCTAAAATAGTCCTCCTGCGGAATGGGATCGAATTTATGGGCATGGCAACGGGCGCAGTTGAGGGTCAAACCCATGAAGCTCTGCCCCACCACGCTGATCATATCCTCCACCTCCTCCTCCCGCGTGATCATGCGCTGAGTGGCGTTGGCCTGGGCATTGCCCGCCTCATCCCAGGGGCCGCAAACCAGCAAACTGCCCGCGATTAATGCATCCCGCGAGTCCGGATACAGCACATCGCCGGCGACCTGTTCCTTCATGAACCGATCATACGGCTTGTCCTCATTAAAGCTGCGGATGACGTAGTCCCGATAGTGCCAGGCATTGTCCCTGAGCTTGTCATATTCAAACCCCTGGCTCTCCGTGTAACGCACCACATCCAGCCAATGCCGAGCCCAGCGTTCCCCATACTGTGGGGACTGCAACAGCCGATCCACCACGCGCTCCACCGCAGCCTCGGAACGATCGGCCACAAAGTCCGCAATTTCCTCGGGCGAGGGCGGCAATCCTACCAGGTCAAAACTGAGGCGGCGCAACAGGGTCGCTCGATCCGCCGGAGGGTTGGGCTTCAAGCCGGCTTTGGCTAAGCGGGATACCACCAGGGCATCGATCTCATTGCGCACCTCCGCACCCTGGGGAGCTGCCGGAACCTGCACCCGCTGAATCGGCTGGAATGACCAATGCGGCCGATTCGTTTCAGCGGCAAACAGGGGCAGGGCCGATACGACCATTCCAACCATGACCCAGGTCAACCTGAACCAGTAGGAAGAAGTGTAAAAGCGTGCTGTCATGAGAACTACCGAATCCATAGCGGAAACCCGCAGAAGTGGCAATGTGGTTTCGCAGTCCGTTTCGGCAGCCGGCTATGGGCTGCGCGAGGCATGCCACCGCTCCAGAGACGGGAAGAGCGCAGAGAGAACGGGACGATGGGAAGGGTGCCGAGTTTGCTCTCCCATGTATTAGCTCCCCGGGACCACCACATCCCAAACCTTCGCCCGACGCGACTTTCCCGCAGGTCCCTCGACCCAGAGCACCACGGTGAACTCCCCACCCTTCTCATACCCATGTTGCGGATGGCGCTCGGACGAGGTGCTCCCATCACCAAAATCCCACTTCCAAGACTTTAGGTCGCCCGTGGATTCGTCCCGGAAGGCTACCAGTCGACGCACCGGATCGATGATCTTAAAGGACCACTGAGCTTCCACCGGTTGGCGCAAAGCCGCCTCGAGGGGCATCAACCGGAAGGCACACAAGTCCGAAGCATTGCCGTACATCGTGGTCTTGTGGGACAGATTCCAAAACGCCTTGTTGCTGGTGGCCTTCTCGTCGTCGTAATCCAACACTGCCCAGGAAAGGCCGATAAGGGCATTCTCCTTCAAGTCAGAGACAACAGCACGCCCCGGACCATCCGCCGGAGCAAAATCAAACGGGGTGATCCAGAACTCCAAAACATACCTCCCGCTCTGTCCTGGGCGAAACTGATAATTCTGAGCCGCGTTGGCGAAGGGCAACTCTTTGATCCAGGGCTGGCAACCCCACACCATCGTCCAATCCTTCCCCTCCGACGGGGTGAAGATGTGATAGTTCTGAGCATGCACTCCATGGAAACTGGCGTGTGCATCCTCGGGTTTCTTGAAGTAGGGATGCTGGTGTTTGATGAAGGGACCACCCGAAAGGTCCCCATCGACCACCAGCTCGAAGATGTCATTGTGTAAATCCGTCCGCCCAAAGTCCCAGTAGTCGTCGGAAGCCTCGTAGAGGAAGTAGAGTTGGTTGATCCCCTTCACCCACCCAACCCGCACACGAACATCGAGATCAGCCCGCTGGTAATTTGTCCCGCGCCCGCCAACCGTGTCGCTCAGCTGGTCCATCCCAATGACATAGCCCTCCGGGACTATGGCCCAATCCTCCGCGTGGCCATCGATGCGAGGAATCTTGTCGGGCGGGAACTGGAAGATCTTGAACTCGACCCCGGGGCGCTCCAGCCCCGTTGATGAAAGAGCGACGCAAAGCAAAGCGAGCACCGGGAGAAGAAGCATCCGAGTTTTCATCGTTACCGCTAGGCATGCCCTGAGCGGCTCCCGTTGCCGAGAAAAATCCTCTGCGGTCAATGTGTCGCATTGAGGCGCAGGGGAGTTACACCACCGAGACGGGAAGAGCGCAGAGAGGAAGAGGAGCTGGTGAACCACGGATTCCACTGATCCCACGGATTAAGAACCTGTAAGGGATCGGAAGTGAAGTTCAGATATTCCTTTCCATCCGAGTCATCCGAGAAATCCGTGGTTAAAACCCCCAGGCATTTGAGACTTTCATTCCTCGCCTAGAAGGACGGACCGCTCTATGGACTGCGCGTGGCATGCCACCGCTTTTCCTTCACGCCAGCTCCGGTCTCGTCATTCACCCAAGCCTACAGTCATTAATGTGACGAGTCCTTCCCCTCAACCCGAAACCAACCCCAGCCGGAGTTACACCACCGAGACGGGAAGGGCACAGAGAGAACGAGGCGATGGGAAGGGCACCGAGGTGTTGAACCGCCAAGGACGCAAAGGACGCGATGGGGAACCCGAAGGAATGAGCAAAACCAGAACTCTTCTTTCCCTCTCAGACATCCCGTCCTTTGCGTCCTGGGCGGTTTTGAAACTCGGGCCCCCTTCCCGCCTCTGCGGTGCATACCGACCCGCCCCACCCCCCGTCGACACTTCGGCGTGCATTTTCTACCTCTCCCCCTGTAACCTCGCCCCATGGCGAAGAAGCTTTTTCTACTGGATGGCATGGCACTGGCCTACCGGGCCCATTTTGCGTTCATGCAGCGGCCCATCCGCACTTCCCAAGGGGTGAACACCTCGGCGCTCTTCGGCTTCGTCCTCACACTGCTCGACCTGATCGACCGCGAGAAACCAACCCACCTGGCCGTGGCGTTCGATACCTCCGCGCCAACCCAACGACACATCGAGTTCCCTGACTACAAAGCCCAGCGAGAGGCCATGCCCGAGGACCTCGTGGTGGCCATCCCGAACATTTATCGACTCTGCGAACTGATGCGCATCCCGGCGCTCAAACTCGATGGGTACGAAGCGGACGATATCATCGGAACCCTGGTGCGCCGGGCCGAAAAGGAGGGATTCAATTCCTACATGGTCACTCCCGACAAAGATTTCAGCCAACTGGTGAACGAGACCACGCTGCTCTACAAGCCTTCCCGCAGCGGAGACGGAATCGAGATCCACGGCCCGGCCGAGATCAGCGCCAAGTGGGGGGTGCCGAAGCCAGAACAGGTGATCGATATCCTGGCCCTCTGGGGCGATGCGTCCGACAACATCCCAGGCGTCCCCGGCATCGGCGAGAAAACGGCAGCCAAGCTCATCGCTCAATATGGGAGTGTCGAGAACCTGCTTGCCCACACCTCCGAACTGAAGGGCAAACTAAAGGAAAACCTGGAAACCCACGCGGAGCAAGCCCGCCTCTGCCGTAGGTTGGCCACCATCAACGTGTCCGTCCCGCTTGAACTGGACCTCGATCAACTGACCCGCCGCGAACCTGATTCGGAAGGATTACGCTCCTTCTGCAGCGAATTTGAATTCACCACGCTGGGACGGCGGCTGGTTGGAGCCGATTTCAAAATCGGACAGCGCTCCACCGGACCCGTCGAAACCCCTTCCCGAAAGACCTCCCGCGCATCCTCAGCAGACGAACTCCTCCTGTTCCCCGGTACCAGTGAGCCGCCGAAGGAAAGCACCCTATCCCCCGAGGCTGCCTCAGACAATCCGTCGGAAGGCTCAGCGGATCCCGCCCCTGGAGATGGCAGCTCGCCCAGCCCCATCACTGCGCTGCGCACCGTCGCCGATACGCCTCATCACTATCAGGTGGCCGTTACGCCAGAAGAACGGCGCCAACTCATGGCCGAACTCAGCCAGTTGACGTCGTTCTGCTTCGATACCGAAACCACCTCGCTCGATACCAAAACGGCTCGCTTGGTGGGTCTCTCGTTCTCCTGGAAAGCCCATTCGGGTTGGTATGTGCCCGTGCCTCAAGACCCCGCCCAAGCGAGCGCGATCCTGGCTGAGTTTCGCGGAGTGCTCGAGAACAGCGCCATCGAGAAGATCGGCCATAACCTGAAGTACGATCTGAGCGTTCTCAGCTGGCTCGGAGTGAATGTCCAAGGCCCGATTTTCGACACGATGATCGCCCATGCCTTAGTCGACCCCGAAATGCGGCACGGCATGGATTACCTGTCTCAGATCTATCTCGGTTATTCGCCCGTGCCCATCAGCAAGCTTATCGGAGAGAAAGACCCGATCTGCATGAGCCAGGTTCCCCTCGATCAAATTGCCGAATACGCCGCGGAGGACGCCGATATCACCTGGCAGCTTCGTCAGCTTCTAGAGCCGAAGTTGAAAGAGCGCGGACAGGAGAAAGTGTTCTATGAGATCGAAATGCCCCTGGTTCGCGTTCTCATTGGAATGGAGAAGGAGGGAATCCGAATCGATTCCAACGCACTCGACCAATTCGCCAAGCAGCTGACCCACGATATCGGGGAGCTGCAGCAGACGATCCAGAATCTGGCGGGAATCGATTTCAACCTAAACTCCCCCAAGCAACTTGGGGAGGTGCTCTTCGAGCGACTCAAAATCGTCGACAAGCCCAAAAAGACGAAGACCGGGCAATATGCCACCAACGAGCAGGTGCTGAGCGACCTGGCCCCGCGACACGAAATCGTCCGCCGCATTCTCGAGCATCGCACCGCCACCAAGCTCAAGAGCACCTACGCTGACACCCTGCCCTCCACCATCTTCCCGCCTACAGGTCGAGTTCACACCACTTACCAGCAGATCCTCGCCATCACCGGTCGGCTTAGCTCTCATGATCCCAACCTGCAGAACATTCCGATCCGCACCGACCTGGGCCAGGAGATCCGGCGCGCCTTCGTCGCACGCGATCCGGATCACCTACTGCTGTCGGCCGACTATTCTCAAATCGAGCTACGGATCATCGCGGCTCTGAGCCAGGATCCCGGCATGCTCGAGGCCTTTCAGAGTGGACTAGACATCCATACCGCCACAGCCGCAAGGGTCTATGGAGTCATGCCGCAACTGGTGTCCGATGAGATGCGGCGCAACGCCAAGATGGTGAACTTCGGCATCGCCTATGGGATCTCGGCGTTCGGATTGGCACAACGACTGGGAATCCCGCGGGCCGAAGCCGCCGGACTGATCGACAATTATTTCCGGCAATACTCCCGCACGCAGGGGTACATCCAGGACACCATCGCATTCGCCCAACAGAACGGTTATGTCCAAACCGTGACAGGACGGCGTCGCTACCTGCCCGATATCCGATCAACCAATGCCACCACGCGGGGTGCCGCCGAGCGCAACGCCATCAACATGCCCATTCAGGGCACGGCGGCCGACATGATCAAGATCGCCATGATCCGCATCGATGCCGCGATCCGTGAGCGAGGCCTTCGGACGCGCATGATCCTGCAGATTCACGATGAGTTGGTATTCGATCTGTATCGTCCCGAAGAGGCCGAGGTACGGGCCTTAGTGGAAAGCGAGATGAGGAATGCCCTCCCCCTCGCCGTGCCCATTGCGGTCGAGATGGGCGTCGGAGAAAACTGGCTCGAAGCACACTGATGACCTGAGAAGGAGTGGCGAGTGACGAGTGATGAGTTGCCGATCCGTGTGGTCTGTGTGATCCGTGGGCAACCACGTTCCCTCCTGGTTGTCAGCTCAGGCTTCCCTCTGTGGCCTCTGTGTGAAAAAGTCGGTGGGAGGTGGCACGCCCTACGGGGTGCTCCGAAATAGAGATGCCCTCTCCGGGGATCTGCGATCGCCCGGCTAATGTCTGGGAACCCCTACGGGTTCCGGGCACCCGACACCTGAGTGATGAGTGAAGAGTTGTGCTATCCGAATCCCGCTGCAAGTCCTGCTTCCCAAGCTCCGCGGTCTCTGTTACGACTCCGGGCGCCATGGAGCCCTTACGTATCAAAGACCTACCGGTCACCGACCGTCCCCGCGAACGCCTGTCCCTGTTAGGACCCGACTCACTCCGCTCCGCCGAACTCATCGGCATCCTGCTCCGGACGGGACTCCAAGGCGCCTCCGCAGTTCAAGTCGCGGACAATCTTCTGAGCCGCTTCCCGTCCTTGTCCGAACTCTCCCGAGCCTCCCTCGACGAACTCCAACAAGTCCGCGGCATCGGCTTCGACAAAGCCGTCGCGCTCCAAGCCGCGTTCACTCTCGCGCGACGGATTGCTTCGGAGATCCGGGCTGAAGCCCCCCTGCTCGACACACCCGACCGTGTGGCCGATCTGCTGCGCGAGGAAAACAAGAGCTACACCGTCGAAACTTTCCAAGCGGTCCTGCTCAACACACGACGTCGATTGCTCCGGGTGGAAACGGTGTCCCAAGGGACTCTCGACACCCTGCTCATCCACCCACGCGAGGTTTTTCGATCGGCCATCCTGGCTAACGCGGCCGCTGTCATCGTCGCCCATAACCATCCCAGCGGTGATCCCACCCCATCGGACGCCGATATCCGTGTCACGCGCGATCTCATCCGGGTCGGTCAATTGCTCAAAATCGAGGTCCTCGATCACATCATCCTCGGCCAGCAGACCGACCAACGAACGAAGGACTATGTCTCCCTGCGAGAACTCGGATACTGGGCAGGCTGTTGACTCGAGCAGAGCCCGGATGGCGCACTTCGCCGGGCGTTCTCCCCGTGGATCCGCAGAGTTCTTACGGGCAGAGGGACCTGGGCAGCGATGTCAAAGTCCCTCGGGTTGTCCGCCTCCGCCCACCATGGGCAGCAGAAGAACATCAGCTCCTCCATCAATCCCTCTTGAATCCCGGGTGGACTTGAGCTGATTCTATGAAAAATCCAACGGACAGAGAATCGGCCAGAACCAGCACGCCACCTATGAAGACTCGCACCATCCTCGCCACCTGGCTCTGCGCTGGGCTAACGGTTCAGTCCGTTGCCGCCGCCAACACCCAAGACTGGCCCGGCTGGCGGGGGCCCTCACGCAACGGCATCGCGTCCCCCGGGCAGCAACCCCTGACGCATTGGAGCGAGACTGAAAACATCCTCTGGAAGGTCCCAATTCCCGGTCGGGGCCACAGCTCTCCTACCGTCGTGGGAGACCGAATCTACCTGGCCACCGCCGACCCGGTTCATCTTTCGCAATCGGTGCTCTGTCTGGATCGACTCACCGGGAAGGAGATTTGGCAGTCGGTCGTCCACCCCAGCGACGGCGATCCTGGCAAGCAAACCCATTCTTCAGCCGCGTCGAGCACTGTCACCTATGACTCGGGTCAACTCTTCATCAGCTTCCTCAACGGCGGCTCCGTCTACACCACTTGCCTGGATCTGCAGGGTAACCAGGTATGGCAGCAGAAAATCTGTCCCTTCGTGACCCATCAGGGATTTGCCTCGTCCCCGGTCGTGCACGGAACGCTCATTCTGGTCTCAGCGGATCACAAAGGCGGTGGAACGATCGCCGCTCTCGACCGCAGCAACGGCAAACCGGTATGGACAGAATCGCGGCCCAAGATCGCGAACTATACAACCCCTTCCATTCTCGAGGTGGCGGGTCGAACCCAGATGGTACTCGCCGGCTGCAACCTGGTTTCGAGCTTCGACCCTCTCACCGGAAAGAAACTCTGGGAGATCCCCGGCTCTACCGAGGAGTGCGTTGGTAGCGCGGTGACCGATGGCAAACGTATATTTGTCAGCGGCGGCTGGCCCAAGAATCATGCGATGGCTGTGGAAGCCGATGGATCGGGGAAAATTGCCTGGCAGAATACAGCTCGCGTGTATGTGCCCTCCATGATCGCCAAGGACGGGTATCTCTTCGCCGTCATGGACGCCGGAATGGCCGTGTGTTGGAAGGGCGAGACAGGTGAGGAACAATGGAAGGAACGTCTGGGCGGTGATGTCTTCGCCTCGCCAATCATGGTCAACGACCACATCTACGCCTCGAATCTGGGCGGGAAAACCTTTGTGTTCGAGGCCAAGCCGAAGTCCTTCAAACTGATCGCGACCAACCAGCTTGGCAACGAGGCCTATGCGTCGCCCGTGATCTGTGGAAGCCGCATCTACCTTCGAGTAGCCGTCAAAGGGGAGACGCGGCAGGAATACCTGTATTGCATCGGAAAGTGAGTGTGGGAGGGTGGGATCGATTACGATTACGACACCCGCATCCCTATGGACCGCGGTGGCACGACACCGCTGTTCCTTCACGCCACCTCAATCCCTCCAACGCACGCACTCACCAAGGGCACACCTCTGGCCGCTCCGTCCAGCACAGGAAAAGCGGAGACGTGTCTCCGCAGTCCATAGCGCCCCCCTCCTCCACACATCGTCGGACCGCTTCGCGATCAACCCCACACACTCACTTCGCCGCCTTGGCCAAAGCCTCCAAGACGATCGACGGGGTCAACACCTCAGGCAGCACCTGCGGTGGTAATTGAGGGTCCGCCGGGTAAACCAGGACCAACGGAACCCCGGCACGGCCCCAGCGGGTCAACTCGTCGGTAATATCATCGGGAGTGGTCGTGTAGTCTCCAAGCAGCGCCACCGCATTGATCTCCTTCAGCTTCTCAATGACCGAAGGAATCTTAATGCTGGTTCGGAGATTCACCCCGCAAATCGCACACCAATCGGCGGTGAAGTCCACCAAGATCGGACGCCCTTGAGTACGAGCCTCCGCGACCGCAGCAGCGCTCCACGGCTTCCAATCGATGGGACCATGGTCCGAGACGGAGGCGGCAGTCCCCGAAGCGCTCGCCTTGCTGGACGAACGCCAGGCCACCTCTTTCTCCAATGCCCACCCATAGCCCACACCCAACAAAATCAATAGCACGGTCCAGGCTAGAATGGATCGCCCATGACTGCGTTGAATGAACTGTCCGTACACCCAGGCAGCCGAGGCCACCACGATGAGGAAAAACCCGAACCACAAACTTCGATCCCCGAAGTGCTTTCCAGTCAGCCAAAAGAGCCACATGGCGGCTCCAAGCATGGGAAAACCCATCGCGACCTTGAACTGTTCCATCCAAACACCCGGTCGAGGCAGGACTTTCAACCAGGCGGAATTCCAAGAGAGCAGAACATAAGGAAAGGCGAGCCCGAGCGCTACCGTGGCAAAGAACAACACGATGGTCGCCGGAGGTTGAGCGATGGCGAATCCTATCGACACACCCAGAAATGGGGCCGTGCAGGGCGTCGCGAGCACGACCGCCAGAACGCCATTGAAGAAGGCTCCCGCACCACCCTCCTTGCGGGCCAGCTGATCAGCCGAACCCGCGACCCCGCCCAAGGTAATTTCGAAAACTCCGAAGAGATTCAATGACACCAGGAGAATCAGAGTCGTGAGGACCACCAGAAACTGCGGATTGCCAAACTGAATCCCCCAGCTGGCAGCTTTGCCGGCCTGCTTGAGCCCAATCACCATTCCGGCGAGAATCAGAAAGGAGACCAAGACGCCGAGGGCATAGAACAGCCCCAGCTGGCGAACTCGCCCCGGCGAAGTCCGGCTCTGATTCACGAAGCCCAGAATCTTCAGCGAGATCACCGGCAACACGCAGGGCATGATGTTCAAAATGGCGCCTCCGAGAAAGGCGAAGACCAGCATCTTCAGCAACAGGGACAAACTGGCAGCCGGAGCGGAGGGTGGTGACACCACGGTTACGGCTGCGACGGCAGACGCCGCTTCATTCCCAGGGACAACCGGATGGGACGGTTTAAAGGCGACCTCTGTGAATCGATGCGAAGACACATCGGCCTGACCGAATACGACCAAGCCCGGAATGGTTTCGGGCCACTCCCCTTCGGTTCGATCCACCACGCGACGCACAGTCGCACGCCCCGCTTTGATCTCTGACCATTCATTAGTGAGCCGAACCGATAGGGTCTTAAATTCGTAGGGATAGAAATCGACGTGAGTGACATCCGGAGGAACCGACCATTGCAGAGTAACGGAGCGCTCATTTTCATTCTGAGTGCCAGCTCCATCCCAAGAAGCGCTCGCCTGCAAAGACTCCGAACGTTTCGGCAGCTTCGCCTGAGCCTCCTTCAGGGCCGTGAGATCCCTTCCCTCCTTGCTGTCGGTTCCGATCACGATCTCCGCTGAGACTGTCTGCGACCTCGGCACGCACAACTTATCGCTGCATTCCAGCCATTGAACCTTGCCTCGAAGGGAGTGCTTGCCAGCCGCCAAGCCGCTGGGCAGCGCCACTGTTGTCAGCAAGACCACCTCGTCGTGGTAGGCCAGCGTGAGAATCCCCCCGATCACGATTTTCTCCGGAGCCGGCCCTTCCAACGGGGTGCCAACGACGCCCTCCGGCAATGTCCACTCCACGGTCGTGGGGCTGCCGGATTCGCCGGGGTTCCGCCAATAAGTGTGCCAACCCGGCTGGGTGGTCAGACGCAGTCCGACCGACACCACCGATCCCGGACGGGCCATTTCCTGCCCTAAGAGGAGGTCGACCTTGGTCTGGGCGGCATCCCGGGCAGCAGCCGCGCCTAAGTTCAATGCCAACCCGAGTGCCCAGATTAGAGTGAGGATCGATCGCATCGTCGGCATAAGATGCACCAGGCGGAAAAATATTCGAGCCGGAATGTGAAAATAGGGGGCCGGCTTCGGGAGGCCGCCAGGCGATCGTCACCCAGGTAGGGCGAGACTCTGCTCGAGCCCACTCCTGCCCCAGGCTTAGAATCAGAAGGAGGGCAACTCCGGAAGGGCCGCTAAGCGATCGTCTCCACCTGGGCTCTCCTCGGACGCAGCCTTGGCACAGTTCGATGCCCTTGGGCCCATCAGGGCTCGACCGGAAATCAGAACTATAAACCTCGTCGGACCGCTTCGCGGTCAAATCTCGCCCTACCCCGTATCGTCACCCCGTCTCGCCTTACGCCTTCCATCCATGGTTCTCACGAACCTGGATCATGGAGGCCAGAATGTCGTTCCAAGTCTGCTGCTTGTACATCACATCGTTGGGGAACATACACCCATCCCAACAGATGTGTTTGAACTTCTTGGTGACTTTACCGGCATCGTCGCGCAGCCAATACCCCGCATCGCGAGCAATGTTCAGCTTACCGTTCGGATCGGTGGCCAAGCAGTGACGGCCGGTCTTGTCGTGGGAACCCGAGCCTTTGACCGTCGCGTCGTTTTGAGCGACATGGAAATCGATGGTCCAAGGACGCAGCGCCTTGGTCAGCTTCTTCATGGCGGCGTGGAACAGCTCAGGCTCCCAATGGAACTTGGCCGGCACAATCCGATGCTCGGGGGCATTGTAGCCCAAGGTATACAGGAGCGTGTGAGCCATGTCGGCCTGGAAACCCAGATACTTCGGCTGATCGACCTCTTCCAGCAGCTGGAGCATGTACTTCCAGCTGTGCATCGCTCCCCAGCAAATCTCTCCCTCGGCGGCCAAACGCTCGCCGTGATCCTTGGCGACCTTGGTGCCTTCCTTGAAAGTTTTGGCAATGAGCTTGGTATTGTTTTTTGGATCTTTGGCCCAGTCATGCACCCCGGCCGCGGAGTCCACCCGAACCACCCCGTAGGGACGAACCCCCAGCTCCCGGAGGCGCTTGGCGATCCGACACGCTTTGCGAACCGCGTCGACCCAGTTCTTGCGCTTGGCCTCATCGCCCATCGCCGAACCTTCAAACCAGACCGGTGCCACCACCGAACCCACCACGAAGCCCTTGCTGCGAATCTTGTCCGCCAAAGCCTTCAGGCCGTTGTCATCGATATCGATGCTGACATGCGGATCATAGAGAAACAGGTCCACACCATCGAAACGAACCCCGTTGACCTCTGCCTTCGCCGTGAGGTCCAACATGGTGTCGAGATCGATGCTCGGCTCGGCCCCGGGCGAACCCTTGCCCACGAGACCAGGCCACATGGCGTTGTGCAGTTTCGGGAAATTATTAGCTGTCGTGCTCATAGATGACGGTGTTCGTATGGTAATGCGGTTGAAAGTATCGAGTGGATCGGAACACGCAATGGGAAAGTGAGAAAGTCCCGCGCTATTTTATCAGGTGCTCGCGAAAAAACAGCACACTGCTCAACCATTGAAAGTCCGCGTTCTTCTTCTTGGCAAACCCGTGCCCCTCATCCTTGGCCATCAGATACCACACCATCCCCCCCTGATCCCGAATGGCCTTCACCATTTGCTCGGCCTCCGTCAATGGCACTCGAGGATCGTTTTTGCCCTGCACCACAAAAAGTGGCTTACGCAATTGGGAAACCTGAGCGGTCGGGGATATCCGCGCCATGAATTCCGCCATCTTCGGGTCCCGCTCATCCCCGTATTCGACCCGACGCAGATCGCGCCGATAGTCCTGGGTGTTTTTGAGAAACGTCAGGAAGTTCGAGATCCCAACAATGTCGATGCCACACCGCAGCTGGTCGTTGAAATGGATCATGGAGGCCAACACCATGTAACCGCCGTAGCTCCCGCCCATGACCGCGATCCGATCTCCATCCAACCGTCCGTCCTGGCGAATCCAGCCCAGGAACGCGCCGATGTCCTTGACGCTGTCCTCCCGCTTAAAACCATTGTCCAAAGTAAGGAAGGTTTTGCCGTACCCGCTCGATCCCCGCACGTTGGGCACCAACAACGCCACGCCCAATTCGTCCATCAGGTAGTTCAATCGACCCAAAAAGCTGGGGCGAGATTGCGATTCCGGACCTCCGTGAATATTGACCACCACCGGCCGTCGTCCCGGAAAACGCTGGGAATCCGGGCGATACAGAAACCCAGAAATGGTCAATCCATCGAAACTCTTCAACTCCACCAACTCCGGCTCCGAGAATCGAGCGGCGTCCAATCCCCCGGTCTCGCTCTCCGTCCAACGGGTCAATTTGCCCGACCGGACATCGAGGGAGTAGGCATCGCTGGGAGCCTGCGCGGACGAGAGGGTAAACCCGAGGTCGCGTCCGTTTTCATGCCAGCGAAGCCCACCCATCACACCCTTGGGAATGCGCGGCTGCTGAAGGACACGCCCCGTGCGCGCATCGACCAGATAGAGCACGCTGCTCCCTCGCTCATTCGCAACCAAGGCTACCCGCCGGCCATCCGGCGAGAGCGCGACGTCTTCCACGTCCCAGGGAATCCCTCCGGAGAGAAGGGTCGCCTTCTGCGTCCCGAGGTCCACCCGGTACAGCTGCTGAAACTCCGAACTCCCGTCGGTGGTCCAGTAGATCGATTGGGAGTCGAGGCTGAACAGTGCGGTACCGTAGGCTTGAGGCTTTTCACGCGACGATGCCAGCGCCGTCTTGACGCCTGATTTGAGATCCAACCGATACAGCCAGCTCTCGTTGATCGACACCCGCTCGCTCACCAACAGCTCGGCATCATCCCATGACCAGTCCTCGATGCCCCATCCCCCTCCCGTGACCTCTAGAACACGGCGGGCGGACTTGGGATCATCAGGATTCATCACATAGAGATCGGTGTCCTTGCCGTTGCGCTGGGTGGAGCTGTAGGCGATCCAGCGCCCGGTATGAGACCACATCGCCCCGGTATAACGCGACTTGCCGTCGGAGAGGAGCGTGGTTCGGCCTTCTTTGACATCGTAGCGGTAGAGCTGAAAGAACTCACCGCCGCCCGAATCCTGAGTGTAAAGAATACAGTCCCCAGTTTTGGGACGAAAAGCCCCTCCGCGGACGGGCTCGGTGGAGAATGTGAGCTGCCGGCGTGCCGCCCCGGGTGCCCCTACCCAATGAAGTTGCGGCGTTTCGGCGAAGCGGGTGCCGATCAGCATGGAACGTTCCTGCGGATGCCAACTGTAGAACGCCGCGGTCCTAAACTCCAAGTAGCGGGAGACGGAGGATCTCAGCTCATCCGGAAATGATGGAACACCTTCCACCACCAAGTTGTCGGGAACTCCGGCTCCCGATGCGGAAAATGTCAGAGCCAGGGACAGTCCGGTGGAGATGAGCCAAGTCTTCATGGGCATGAGAGTGCGTGAGAAAACCGCCTCCAGTCCAGGACGGAGATGCCCCCCATGGGCCGACACGGCCCACGCTACAGTGTAGAGACGTCCGTCCTAGGACCTTCCCCGCCCCCTGGGCCGGCCTGGCCCACACTCCATCACCTCGGATTCCCCAGCTCCCGGATCTGAATCCGACGATACTCCAGCTGTCCCTTGTCGCCCTCCACCCCAATCGGTCCAGTCAATGGGAGTTTCATGGCGCTCTCGAGAACCTCCCCGTTACAGGTGGCATACGCCACCCCATTGGTGACGGCCACCACCATCTGGTTCCAATCCAGGTGACGGAACTGTTTCAGCTGCTTGTAGGGCCCAGCCAACGGATAGTCGCGGCATTGCAGCTGATTTCCTCTTAAGAACACACCACTGTCGGCGTTGGCCGCCGCCCGGAACTCCAACTTCAGGATGAAGTTCTGCGAAAATTCGCGAGTGGTATAAAGCTGCTGGATCTTCCGTCCCTCCGGCGGTGCGGTCACCACGAGCCGACCGCCAATCGCCTGGAAACGACCATCGGAGCTGGCCTGCATTCCAGGAAAAGCAACCGGCGCCTCAATGACCGGCCAGGGCGGAGCGTTCGGATCACTCTTTTGCCAACCCTCGCGCGCCTTGCGATCACCAGCAGAGGTCGTCCGATACCCCCATCCCGTGAGATCCTTGCCGTTGAACAAACTCTCAAATCCAGGCTCCGCCACGAAGGGCTCAGAAGCGGTCTCGATAAGCTCCAGGGTTGAGAGCAACGGTGTCAGCGCATTCCCCCATTTCCGATATCCCACCTCGTTGGGATGCAGCAGGTCCGGAAACTCCTCCACCTTGGCATCCCCCTGCGCATTGGCAAACAAAGGCCAGGTCTCCACCATCTGGAATCGACCGTTACCCTTGATGGCGGCAGCGTAGAGCTGGTTTAGCTTCTTGATCTGATCCGCCGGCCGGCTCTTTTCAGCCGAGCTCGGAAAAACCTGACAAACCAGAACCGGCAGGGATGCATCGTGCTGCGCCAGCGCCGCCAAAATCAGTTTAACGTTCCCCGCGATCGTCTCCGGGGTCGCCTTTTCTTCGAGGTCATTGGTTCCGATGAGCAGAACCACCGCCCGCGGATGAAGATCCAGCACATCCTCCTTCAGCCGAATCAAAAGGCCGCGCGTCGTGTCACCGCTGATTCCTCGGTTCGCAACCTTCAACCCCGGAAACGCCCCGCCCATGGCATCGCCCCAACCCTGGGTGATCGAGTCACCCAAGAACACCACCGCCCCACGATCCTGCTCCACCCGCCTGGCCCACTCCGTCCGACGAGCCCTCCACAACTCCTTGAACCAATCATAGCGCCGAATGGGTCCAGCGCCCGGCAACCCGTCGTCACTGGCCGGAATTTCCACGCTCGAAGCAGCCGCAAGTCGGGTCGGAGCGGTCAAACCCAACACCCAACCGACCACCAGAAGCCCCAGGGAGAGAATGAAAGAAATGCGCATTCCCCTTTCAATAGATTCATCATTTCTTGCCGTCCACTGGAATCGAAAGGACTAGGAGGATTCGTTGTGTCAAAACGGCACGTCACCTCCTACCTGAAATCGATTTCAGATTCGATTAACCGTGGTTTAATAGCGCCCATGCCACACTGCCAAGGAGTTGAAGGTGCGGCCACCGTGAGCCAACAGGGCAGGGCAAGAAATCTAAACGCCGAATGAAAGAAGTGCTCAGCCATTTTCGTAAACAGCGAGGATGGGTTTTTTCTTGCTCCAAGCGCGGCTGCGTCGCACCCTTAACACTGGCTCAATCATGAATTCCGATTTGCGTATGTGTGTCGTATCCTCGTTACTTCGTCGGTTCAGTCCTCGAGTGCTTCCGTTAGCCATCCTCTGGTTGCTTCACCCGACTGCCGAGGCACCGGCGCAAGTCAGCTCGACCAATATTGTGAGCGGCACCATCGGGATTCCCGGCGAGGTGGACCGCTATACCTTCAGCCTCTCCGCCCGCAGCCGGTTTTACTTCGATGCCCTTACCAACGAGTCCAATGTCCGGTGGACGCTGGAGGGGCCCACACGGGTCCATGTGGATTCCCGTCCTTTCAACCAGTCCGATGCCGGGAGTGGAGCCATCGTGTCGCTGGAGCCTGGATTCTACCGGCTCGACTTGGACGGACTCAACGCCAGCACCAATGGATATCAGTTTCGTTTCGTCAATCTGGAGTCAGCCCGCCTGCTCACTCCGGACACCGTGGTCTCCAACACGCTCAGCCTGGGCAACGACTCCCACCTCTATCGGTTCACGGCCAACGCCGGAGACCAATTCTCCTTCAGGCGCCTCTTTGTCTCCACGCCTGGCAATATCTGGTGGCGGCTGATCGATCCCTACAACAGGGAAACGTTCAGTCGCGGCTTCGCCACGGAACCACCGTTAACCCTGGGTGTGAGCGGCGAATACACCGTCCTAGTCGAGGGGTATGTCTCCAATCAGGAGGCGATGCGATATTCTTTTCTACCCGAGTTCCTCGGAAACACGCCGCCCCCCCCGCTCCCCGGAACCCCCTACACTCTGAACCAAGTGATCGCCGGGGAGTTGGTCAACGCTTCCACCAACTCTTACCATTTCACGCTAGCCGAGGAGACCCGGGTCCTAGTGGACTCGCTCACCAACAGCGCCAACGTTCAACTCTGGATGGAAGGCCCGAGCGGAGTGGCAGTGAACCACTCCACGCTGAATAACAGCGAGAGCCATGCGGGGGTCCCGTTGCTGCTGCTGCCGGCCGGGGATTACCATTTCTACGTGCGCCGGACGAGTGCCGGCACCTCCCCCTATCGACTCCGACTACTCACCGAGAGCTCTGGTTCCACCGTCGTTCCCGGCACACCGATCCTCGGGAACCTGACTCCCTTGCAGGAAAGCCGAATCTATCGCTTCGCGGCCAGCGCGGGCTCGCGTCTCTTCGTCGATGTATCCACCACCAACAACCCTCCAAATGCGACCTGGCGACTCTACGATCCGCAAAATAATTTCCTGGAACAATCCAACCTTCGAGGGGGAGACCGCGGACCTTTGAATCTGAAGCTGACCGGCACGTACTCACTCGTCGTCGACGGCTATTACGCCGAAGATGGAGCCGCCAACGCCTTCCGCATCGACCTGGTGCCGATCCAGGACGGGCTCGAAACCATCGCATTGGGCGACGTCGTGTCCGACCAGATCGAATCGCCCGGGCAAACGAAGCGCTACCTCTTCACCGTTCCCACTGATCGAATCATCGCGGTGGATTCCCGGACCAATTCTCCTCTGCGAGTGCTGCTTGAAGGGCCCTCCGGGCGCCTGGTGAACAACGTGCCATTGGCCAGCATTGATGGCTTTAGTCCCGGGCATATCAGGTTTGCGCCCGCGGGTGACTACACCCTAACTGTGACGGCAACCGGGGACACCACGGGCGGCTACGGCTTTCGACTGGTTGACCTTTCCGCTGCCCAGCAAGTCGGCCTGAACACCCCCATTTCGGGAACGCTGAATCCAGCCAACGAAGTCGACGCTTTTCGGTTCACCACCCCGCCAGGTACTCGCATTTTCTTCAACTCGGTGAACAACTCGGGTATGCCCAACGCCTACTGGCGATGCGTGGACTCGGTTGGAAATGCGGTCTTTTCCCAAGGCTTGGCCGACGTGGGCCCTCGAGTGCTCACCGCCGGAGGCACCTATACAGTGGTCATCGATGGCTATCACTCCGAAGCCACGATCGGCAACTACACGTTTAGTCTCGTCACCCCCCAGGACGAAGTCCACTCCCTGGCACTGAACACTCTCGTGCAAGGGACGGTCACCTTGCCAGGGCAAACCCACCTATACACCTTCAGCCTGATCAACCGAACCTCGGTCTCGTTCGATGCCATCATCCCGAATGCTGGGGTGGTATGGTCCTTGGACGGTCCTTCGGGCAGGATCATCAACGAACGGGGCTTCGCTTCTTCGGATGCCGCTCAGGGAATCCCCCCGTTAAACCTGCCCCCGGGCGCCTACCAACTCCAGGTCAAGGGCATGCGGGACGAAACCGGCGACTTCAGCTTTCGGCTTCTGGACCTGGGCTCTGCGGAAATCGTTCCTCTGAATGCTACCATTGCTCGGACTCTCGACCCGGCCAGAGAGACCGACGCCTTCAGCTTCGCCGTTTCGGCAGGCACCGAGGCTTACTTTGATCTAGTGGCTCAAACCGGAATGCCTAATGCCTACTGGCGATGCATCAATTCGCGCGGCGAGCGGATCTTCGGCGGGGGCATCGCCGATGTAGGCCCCCTGCTGCTCACCGAAGGGGGCGTCTACACGCTCCTCGTGGAGGGGCACCCCGCGGATACCGCCAGCGGAAACTACAGCTTCACGATCTGGAATGTTGTCGATGGGGCTCGTTCTCTCGTCCTCGGCAGCGAGGTTTCCGGGAACATCACCACTCCCGGACAGACCCAGGAGTACCGTTTCTCCGTCCCCGCCAGCACCCAAGTCTACTTCGACTCCCTGAGCAATGACTCGTCCATGCTCTGGACACTTCAAGGAGCCGGACAGCAATGGGTGAGCCGGCGGAGCTTCATCAGTTCCGATGGTTCCGGCTCGGCGGATCCAGTCCACACGCTCACCCCAGGCGAATATACCCTCACTATCTCAGCTACCGGCGATAACACTGGGGCGTTCTCATTCCGCCTCCTGAACCTTACCAGCGGATCTCCAATCAGCCCCGGAGTCACCGTGGGCGGCAACCTCAGCCCAGGTAACCGGACCGACGTGTATCGCCTCGAGGTCACCCCCGGGGATCGGTACTTCTTTGACTGGATTAGCAAAGCCAACCTTCCCAATCTCTACTGGCGTTTGCTGGATCCCGACGGAACCAAGGTTTTCGGAAATCACCTGTCCGACTCGGAAACAAATCGCTTCTTGGTGGGCGGGGCCTACACCCTGCTGGTGGAAGGACACCATCTCGACCAGGCCGCCGGAGCCTACCAGTTCCGAGTGGTTTCCGCTGGAAACGTTCCCCCCACGCCATTCACCGGCTCCCTCCTCGCCCTCGGGACGACCGTGAGCGGGAGCCTGCCCACCGCCACCAGCACCAATCTTTACCGTTTTGCGCTGAGCGCCCCAACCCGTCTCTACTTCGACGCGCTGACTTACAGTTCCGTCTCCTGGAGCTTGGCAGGCCCTTCCGGGCTCGTGGTCAACAATCGCGCCTTCTGGTCGTCCGATAGCGCGTTCATTTCGGACTCTTCCGTGATGTGCCCAGCGGGTGAATACGGCCTCACGATCACCGGGCTGGCGGGAGCTTACTCGTTCCGTGTGCTGGATGCCGCCACGGCGACGACCATTTCTCGCGACACCCTGGTGAGCGGAACACTCGAACCAGCCGGAGCAACGGTCCTGCGCCGATTCGAAGCACAGGCGGGTGACGCCATGTTCATGGATGGACGGCCGGCTGTCGGATTCTCCGCTATTCCCTCCCTACGAATCTTGTCCCCTCGCGGCAAGCTGGTTCTCTCCGACAGCATCTCCTCCGACACCGACAATCTGATCGCTCCTGAAACCGGCACGTACCTGATCTCGATCGAAGGCCGGCCCAACGAGACCGCGGCGAGCGGGAGCTTCAGCTTCCTTCTCCACTCCAGGGGTGACACGACCAATACCATCGTTCTGGGCGAACGGGTGGCCGGGTCCCTTACGACTCCCGGGCATCGCCGTTACTACCAGCTCAATCTGTCCACTCCCGCCACCGTGTTCTTCGACAGTCTGGCCAACAATGACCTCACTTGGAGCCTGTTCGGTCCTCAGGGTGAAATCGTCAGCTCCCGGGCGTTCTGGAGCTCGGACAGCGTCGACGGAAGATCGATCCTGAATCTCCTGGCCGGCAACCATGTGCTGGTCGTGGATCCCGCGGCAGCGACCGTCGGAGAGTTCGCCTTCCGGCTGGTGGACTCCTCATCAGCACAGCCCTTCACAACCGGAGCCCTGGTCAACGGAAATCTCGAACCCGGCAACTCGCTTCGCCTTTACCGATTCAATGCGACCACCGGTCAACGGCTCTACGTGGACGGACGACCGACCAGCGGCTTCAGCTCCGCCCCCTACATGAAGATCTACTCGCCACTGGGCGACCTCGTGATGGACAACACGCAGGTTACCACCGATATCGAACTCCCTCCGCTGCCGCAGACCGGCAGCTATCTCATGTCGGTGGAGGGACGCTACAGCGACACCTCCACAAACGGTTTGTTCTCCTTCCTGATTCACTCCATCACCGACCTCACCAACACCATGACGGTGGGCGCCCGGGTGGAAGGATCCATTTCGATACCAGGGCAGCGTCACTACCACCGCTTCAGCCTGACGCAGCCACTTCGGGTGTTCTTCGACACCCTGAGCGACAGCAGCATCACCGCCACCCTGACCGGCCCAACCGGCACCTTGTTTGATTCCCGACAACTCTGGAGCACCGACAGCGCGGACGGAAACGCTCTGCTGGAGTTGGCTGCGGGAGAATACCAGCTGGTCATCGACCCTAACGCGGCGACTCTGGGCAGCTATGCGTTCAGGTTGATCGATGCCTCCACAGCCACTCCGATGACCCTCGGCCAGGTGGTCAATGGAACCCTGGCCCCGGGCGTCAGCAGTCGGCTCTATCGGTTTGAAGCCCAGGCGGGAGCGCGCTTTTACTTTGACGGCCGGCCCACCTCGGGCTTTAGCGCCACCCCCTACTGCAAAATCTATTCGCCCTACGGCAACGTGAGCCTGGATGCCCAGTCCATCACGACGGACCGGGAATTCTCTCTCTTGGAAACCGGCGACTATGTGCTGGCCGTCGAGGGGCGCTATTCGGACACCAGCGCCGAAGGTCAGTATTCGTTCCTGCTCGTGCTTAACCCGCCCCCATTGTCCCAGACGCTCTTCAACACCAATATCGCCCCAGACCTGACGGTAAGCGGAGTCACCCTGACGCCGAACGCCAACCTGCAGTCCGGCCAAAGCGTCCTGGTCCGATGGACCACTCGCAACGAGGGCGCCGCCGCCACCGGCAGTTCCTTCACGGAGCAGGTGACGGTCAGAAACACCGGCACCAGCCAGGTACTGGTCAGCCGCACTCTCGCCTACGATGATGCCACCTCCGGTCCGATTGAACCCGCGCAGTCACGGGCTCGCAGTCTCTCCATACAACTTCCGGATGGCTCGGGCAGCGCGGGCGCTCTGCAAGTGACGGTCACTACCGACACCCTCAACAACCTGACCGAACAGAACGGCTCCAGCACGGCTGAGGCGAACAATAGCGCTTCAATCAACACCACGGCATCGCTAGCACCCTATCCCGATCTGCAAACCATCCAGCTTTCGGCCGAACCGCTGTCCGGCTGGACCAACGGGCAAACCATCACTCTGCGTTGGATCACGACCAACTCCGGAAACCGAGCCACCCTCGGCTCCTGGAGCGAGAGCGTCCGAATCCGCAACACGAACACCTCGTCCATCATTCTCAGCACTTCCCTGCCCTACGAGGAATCGGATCCCGAACAGGGGCCCATCGCTCCCGCATCCTCAAGGACCCGTTCACTTCAGTTTACGGTCCCGGCGGACTCGACGGCGTTCGGTGCATTCGAGATCACCGTCTCCGCCGACGAAACCGATGAACTCTTCGAGTACAATCCGGCCGGAACCGGGGAACAGAACAACTCGCAGCGTCTGGTGACCCTCTCAGCTCCCGATCTCCGGGTGGCCGGACTGGCGATCACCGCCAGCCCCGCCCTCCAGGCCGGAGCGGAGCTGGTCATCCAATGGAACACCACCAACCAAGGAAACACGCTCGCTTCCGGAGCCTTCTACGATCGAGTTCTCGTGCGAAACACGAACACGGCCGAGGTATTGCTCAACACCCTGCTTCCCTACACCCCCACGCTGGTGGGCAACGGCCCCCTACCCGCCGGGGCCGCCCGTGCGCGACAACAATCCTTGCGCCTTCCCGACGGCGCTCGAGGCATCGGCGGGCTGGAAATCACCATCTCCACCGATGCGCTCAATCAGCTGGTGGAGCACAATCCAGCTGGCACCGGAGAATCCAACAACGACTCCACGGTTCGCATCAGTATCGCCGACCGCCCCTACCCCGACCTGGTAATCACCAGCGTGACCGCTCCCGCTCAAGCTCAGTCAGGGCAGCAAGTGCCGGTGGTCTGGACGGTGAGGAATAACGGGACGACACCAGCTACCAATGGCTGGGCCGATCAGCTGTTTCTTTCGCAGGATCCAACACCGGGAAGCGATACCTTCCTCGCGTCGGTTTCCTTCGCCGGAATCCTAAATGCAGGTCAATCCCTCACTCGCACCCAACAGGTAAGCCTGCCCGCTTTCGGGGCCGGGGCTCGCTATTTCGTCGTGGAAACCGACGCGGCCAACCGGGTCTTTGAAGAAAATGAGACCAATAACGTCGGGGTCTCGTCGCAGCCCACCTCGGTGCCCACCATCCTCACGCTCCAACTCAGCTCCACCAGGGTCAGCGAGAACGCGGGATCTCAGGCGGTCCAGGCGACTGTCGTCCGCAACAGCGATACCACCGCGGCGCTCACCGTCGCACTCGGAAACAGCCAACCTTCGCGAGCGATCATCCCAGGAAGTTTGACCCTGCCGATCGGTGCCGCTTCCGGCACTTTCTGGATTGAAATCAGGGATGATGCGGTTGCGCTAGGAGATGTCACCATCACGCTCACCGCCCAGGCGCCCGGCCATGTGACGGTTACCAACCAACTGGTGGTCCTCGACAATGACTCGCCCGCACTGGCGCTCCGCCTGAGCGCGACGACGATCTCAGAGGCCGCCAGCCCGGGCGCACTGACCGGCCAGCTGAGTCGCAATGCCCAAACGAACCTCCCGCTGACAGTCAGTCTCACCAGCGATAGGCCAGGCGCCATCGCCGTGCCCGCCAGTGTCACCTTTCTGCCTGGCCAAACCAACACCAGCTTTAACCTCACTCTGACCGACGATGATGTCGTCACCGGAAACCGCGTCGCCTCCATTTTCGCCTCTGCAACCGGCTTTTCTCCGGTCTCCACTTCCATAACCCTGCTCGAGAACGACACGGTGGCCCTCACGCTCCAGCTCAGTGATTCCTCGGTGGGAGAAGCGACTTTGAACCCCGCCGCGATCGCGACCTTGACGCGCAGCCCCATCAGCTCAGCGACGCTGCGGGTGCTATTGAGCACCAATGGCGGCAACCTGGTCCAACTGCCATCCGAAGTCACCATCCCAGCCAACCAGCCCGGCGTGGCCTTCCCCGTCAATGTCAGAAACGACACCCTCGCCTATGGAGCGCAGACAGTAAACCTCGTGGCCCAGGCGATCGGCAGCGACGGGTCTCCCATCCCAGGAGCAACCGCCTCATCCGTGCTTACCGTGAGGGAGGATGACGGCCCCACCTTGAACATCGCTTTCCAGTCCGCAGTGATCGAGGAAGGAGCCAGCACGCTCGCGATCGTCAGCCGCAATACCCCTCCCACCAACTCGCTCACCGTCTCCATCAACGCCACACCGGCAGGCCAGGCGACCGCTCCGGCCACTGTCCTGCTTCCTGTAGGGGTGACCGCCACCAACATCACCGTTCGAGGGGTGAGCGACGGAGTGAGCGATGGAATCAAAGAGGTAGTCTTCACTGCGCTGGCCGTCGGCTACAACCCCGGAACCGCCCCGCTGACCGTTACCGACATCGATGTGCCCGACCTGGCGGTAGTGGAGGTGA
This sequence comes from Verrucomicrobiales bacterium, assembly GCA_016793885.1. NCBI lineage: Bacteria > Pseudomonadati > Verrucomicrobiota > Verrucomicrobiia > Verrucomicrobiales > Verrucomicrobiales bacterium. The sequence continues at coordinate 49,235 of JAEUHE010000039.1, read as the reverse complement.
CCGTGCCGCCCAGCTCACTGACCGACGGGCTGATTAGCGCCATCTGGAGCGTCACCAACAGCGGACTCGCGACAGCGGTGGGAACCTGGGTCGATGAGGTGTATCTCTCAACCGATGCCCAGGGTGCCAACGCCAGCCTGATAACCGCCGTCACGAATCAAGGGCCACTGTTGGTCGGCGAAGGGTATTCCAGATCGAGATCGTTCCTGCTCCCCTCGGATCCAGGAACCTACTGGGTCCTCGTGCGGACGGATGCAACCCGCACCCTCACCGAGGGCTCCGACCGCAACAACGTCCTGGTCTCAGGACCCATCGCGGTTCGGCCGTCCTATCGGGCGACGGTGAGCACCGACATCGATTCCGCCATCTCCGGCACACCGATCCCTCTCCAGGGACGCACGTTCCTCAGCACCGACGGGTCTCCGGCGTCGTTCCGCACCGCGACGGTGCGCATCAATGTGAACCAAGTTCGTCGGGTTCTCCAGGTGGTGTCCGATGCCCAAGGCAATTTTAGCACGACCTTCCAGCCCATACCCGGAGAAGCCGGCGTCTACACCATCGGTGCCGATCACCCTCGCGTCCGCGAGGACGAGGCGCAGGACCAGTTCACTCTGCTGGGAATGGCCGCGGTACCCTGGCAAGTCAGCTTGCGCCTTGCCCCCAATGAGCTGGCCAGTGGATCGATTGAAGTCCGAAATCTCAGCCCGCTGCCCCTCACTGGAATCGAAGTCGCCGGAGAAGGCGTGCCGTTGGGCTTCGAATTGGCCGCAGCGATGACCAATAGCCTCGCCGGCAACCAAGTCGCCACTCTCAACTTCAGCCTACTCACAACGCTCACCAGCGGTGCGAGCGGAAGAATTGCACTGGTGGTCACTTCCGCCGAAGGAGCCATTCTGCGAATACCCATCGACTTCGTCATCGCTCCCCCCACCGCCGAACTCGTGGCCGAACCCGCGTCCCTCCAACGCGGTATGCTCCGTGGAACTCAGACCTTGGTGCAGTTCGATGTGATCAACCGAGGGGGCGTCGCCAGTGGCGAACTCAGCGTCGCGCTGCCAGTGACTCCCTGGCTGTCTCTGGTATCTCCGTCCCCCCTACCCTCCATACCGCCGGCCGGTCGCACTACCATCGTTCTCGCTCTCAACCCCGCGACCAATCTGCCGCTGACGGTCTATAGCGGAAGCCTCTCGGTCATCGGACAGGAACAGGCAAGTGTCAGCGTTCCGTTCACGTTCCGGGCCCTCTCCGAGGCCCGGGGCGACCTGGTGCTCACCGCGACCGACGAATACACGTATTTCGTCAGCGGCGCTCCCAAACTGACCAACGCCACGCTGGTGCTGCGCGACCCCTTCACCAATGGCATCGTCGCCCAGGCCCGCACGGATTCGGCTGGCCAGGTCCGGTTCAACAATCTCCTCGAAGGAGACTACTTACTCGAAGCTTCGGCTCCCGGACATGGCAGCACGCGTGGAGGAATCCGGGTGGTCCCCGGCATCACCAAGGAACAAGAAGTGTTCCTGACCCAGGAAACCGTCCGCTACGAATGGAGTGTCGTTCCCACCCAGATCGAGGATCACTATCGAGTCGTGCTCCAACCCCAATTCGAAACCGAGGTGCCCCAGCCGAACTTGGTGGTGGAGAATCCTCAGATCATGCCGCTCGTGACTCCAGGTCGAGTCAGCCAATTTGAAATCCGCCTGCGCAACACCGGAAGGATCGCCCTGCAGCGGGTGCGCATCCCCGTCCCCAGCCACCCTAAATTGATCATCACCCCGCTGGTGACGGAGATCGAGGAACTGCCCGCACTGACGTCCATCTCCGTGCCCGTCACCATTCAAGTGGCGGATGCTCCCCCTCCCGGGACCGTCGGTCTTCAGGGAGCCGTGGGACTGGCCGGCCCGGAAACCTGCGAGGGCACCGAATGCGTCATCCACATGCCGATTGATACCAGCTTCAAATGCGGAGAGAATTTCGTGTTCAAGGAAGCGGACGTGACGCTCCAGGTCATCTGCGTGCCGGAAACAGGCTGTCAATTCCCCAACGCGGATATCACCCGAATCGACTTCATGACGGCGAGTCGCCTCGCTGCTGAGGCTGAGCTTGATTGTCTTCTCGGCAAGATGAACGAGTGCCAAAAGGCTCGCGTGCGCGGGTATCTGCGCTCCGGCGACTTCGGCTCCGTCGACGGTCCGTTCGGTTTTGGCATCAGCGATTTCTGCGGGTGTGCCCCGCCGGAGCGAATTCCGCAGATGTTCAACGTTGCCTCCAATTATCTGAGCTCGCTTGGATTCTCGCCCGTGGGCTCCGCCCCCGGTTTCGTCAACTTTGGCACGGTGACCCTGGTGAGTGAGGTTCCCTGCAATCAACCCTTCCCAGTTCCGCCTGCCCTCGCCGGACCAGAACTCCAGGGTTTAGGAGGAACGCTGCCGCCTCCAGCAGCCGTCTGCGCTAAGGTTCGCATGGAACTGAGCCAGGACATCACCCTCACCCGATCCGCTTTCCGAGGGACGCTCGTGCTGGAGAACAACTCGGGAGGTAGCTTGACCGATATCCAGCTCACGGTGGATTTCCGGGATGGAAACAACCAATCCGCCGCCTCGCTGTTCGCGGTTCGCGGCCCCACGCTCAGCGGCCTCTCAGCCGTCGACGGCTCGGGGACACTCGCCAACACCGCGACCGGATCCGCCGAATACCTCTTCATCCCCACGCTCGATGCCGCACCCACCCAACCGACCGGCTACTACATCGGCGGAACGCTGCGCTTCAAGGAAAACGGTCAGACTGTGACCATCCAACTTCTGCCCGGGGCGATCACGGTCCTGCCGGAGGCGCGACTGACCCTGGAATACTTCCAGCAGCGCGACGTCTACTCGGATGATCCGTTCACCCTGGAAATCGAACCCTCCGAACCGTTCGTCCTCGGATTGCGCGCTCGCAACGGCGGGGCGGGCACTGCTCGCAACTTCCGAATCGCATCCGCGCAGCCGCGCATCATCGAGAATGAGAAGGGGCTCGACATTGATTTCAAGCTCATCGGAGCACGTCTCGACAATCAGCCTGTCGATCCTTCGTTCACTCTGAACCTGGGCACCATCGATCCCGGTGCCTCCAAGACCGTGCTGTGGGACATGGCTTCCAACCTCCAAGGCAAGTTCATCGACTACCGGGCCAGCTTCGAGCACGTGGACGCGCTCGGTGGCAAAAACCTGTCGCTGATCGAGGCGGTAACCGTGCACGAGCTGATCCATCTCGTGCAGGATGACCGGGTTGGGAGCGACTCCCTCCCCGACTTCTTGGTCAATGATTCACCGGACCAGCAAAGTCTGCCCGACGTGATCTACCTCAGCACCGGCTTGAACGAACCCGTCACCCTGGCGAGCAACCCCAGGGTTGATAGCCCGGCCACCACCAATGATCTGGTGGTGCAACTGACCACCACCATGAGTCCTGGGTGGAGCTACCTGCGCCTGCCCAATCCCGGAGCCGACTTCCGCCTCGTCAGCGCCACTCGCGCCGATGGCAAAACCCTGCGGCTTGGACCGAACATCTGGACTACCGATCGCAGCTTCCCATCGGCGCAAACGGGTGCCGTGCGCGAACAGCTCTTGCATCTCTTGGATCACAACAGCTCGGGAAGTTACACGCTCCGATTCGCACCAACCGTCGCCGATACCAACGCCCCGGCGAGCGCGGTGGCGGCCCTTCCGGCCAGCAGTCCGTCGCGCTTCGCGGTCGAATGGTCGGGCAGCGATGGGGCGGGCGAATCCGGGATCGCTTTCTTCGATATCTTCGTTTCGATAAACGGCAGTCCCTACACCAATTGGCTCGCCCGAACCACGCTGCGAAGCGCGCTCTTCGATGGGATCAACGGGTCCCGCTATTCCTTCTACAGCCGAGCCACGGACCTCGACGGAAACGTCGAAATTGTGCCCACCCTGCCCGATGCGCAGACTACCGCGAACAGCGCCAACACCCCACCCACTCTGATACCGCTGGCAGATGTCACCATCGACGAAGGCACCCAGCTCAATCTCCGGGCCAACGCCATCGACATCGATCTACCACGCCAGACCATTAGCTATGCCCTAATCTCGGCCCCGGCCGGAGCCACCATAGATTCGGCTTCCGGAAACATTCGCTGGCAGACCGGAGAAGCCCAGGGCGGCAGCGTCGCGCGATTCATCCTGACCGCAACTGACAACGGCGAGCCGAGCCTGATCGCCACCCAAAGCGTCCAGGTAACTGTGCGTGAGCTTAACAGCGCCCCGAGCTTCGTCAGTGCCTCAACCGAGATCCTGGCTGATGAAGGCATCGCCTTGGCCGAACGGATCCTGGCGAGCGACAACGATCTTCCTGAACAGACCCTGACGTGGGAACTGGCTGCGGGTGCTCCTCAAGGTCTGAGTCTCGACCCGGCCCTTGGCATCCTGCGCTGGACCCCGTCGGAAGATCAGGGCCCCGGAGATTATCCGATCACAGTCACTGTTCGCGACAACGGATCACCCCGCCAAGCCGCCAGCCGCACCCTGCGGCTGCGGGTTCGAGAGGTGAATCAGGCTCCTTCCCTGAATGCTATTCCCCTCCAGGCGGCCCTGGTTCAAACCACCCTGGTGGTGACCAACTCGGCAACGGATCCAGACCGTCCGGCCCAGGAGTTTTTCTTTAGCTTGGGTGCCGGGGCTCCCCGCGGTGCGCGCATCGACCGCAACACTGGCGTGTTCACCTGGACACCGTCAGCCGAATACGCGCGAAGCACCAATCAAGTCACCATCCAAGTCACCGACAACGGGGCTCCGTCACTCACCGCCAGTCAGCCCTTGCGCATCATTGTTGGCGACTATCTGGAGGCGCGATTGGGTCACGGCATCGCACTAGCCGGTCAATCGGCCAGTGTTCCCATCGTCATCTTTACCACCATCCCGGCCACCAACGTGAGCTTCACGGTACAGGTGCCGGAAGGGCGGCTGACCGGATTCACTCTGCCAACCGCCGCCTCACCCCTGGCCTCCGCCCGCATCCAGGCGTTGGGAGGGAACCGCTATCAAGTGCAGCTCGGAACCTTACCCGGAGTCAGTCTGAGCGGAGAGCGTATCGTGTCGCAATTGACGTTCCAAACGGTTGCCAACCAAAGCTCCGCCTTCGTGCCATTGTTCATCTCCAATGTGGCGGCCATACAGTCCAACGGGTCGCCACTGCCTCGAGCCTTGGGGCAACCCGGCCGGGTCGTTTACCTGGGCAGGGAACCCTTGCTCGAGATGGTGGAATCCGCGCAACAGGTGGATCTCACGATCTACGGATCAGGAGACACCTACAACATCGAGTCGACTCCATCGCTGGCTCCGGGCTTCCAATGGACGCCCTTCTGGAGCGGCGTCTTGATCGACTACATGGATGTGATCCCGGTCGATCCGACCGAGGAGTCACAATTCTTCCGCGCGATCCAGAACTAAACGGCAAGATGCAACGGGAACACTGACCGACTCCTCCACCCCGACAACCGTAGGGCCGAGGTCACGGGGCTTCCCACCCGGCCGACCTCTCCACGACCAACTCGTTGAACGTACGTTCACGCGTTTGGTCGTGGGGGTGGGGACGGAAACCGATGAGGATGGCGCCCATCGGCGGAAGAACGCGACCGCCCTTATGGCCTGCGCGTGGCATGCCACCGCTTTTCCTTCACGCCACGAAGAGCCATTCCGTTCACCTGCTAAGTAATCAAGCAACCCATGACTCGTGATCGACTCCTACACCCCGACAACTATAGCGCCGAGGTCACAAGGCTTCCTCACCCGGCCGACCTCTCCACGACGAACTCGTTGAACGTACGTTCACGCGTTTGGTCGTGGGGGTGGGGACGGAAACCAATGAGGATGGCGCCCATCGACGGAAGAATGCGACCGCCCTTATGGACTGCGTGTGGCATGCCACCGCTTTTCCTTCACGCCACGAAGAGCCATTCCGTTCACCTGAGAAGGAATCAAGCTACCAATGTCTCGTGATCGACTCCTACACCCCGACGACTATAGCGCCGAGGTCACAAGGCTTCCTCACCCGGCCGACCTCTCCACGACCAACTCGTTGAACGTACGTTCACGCGTTTGGTCGTGGGGGTGGGGACGGAAACCGATGAGGATGGCGCCCATCGATGGAAGAATGCGACCGCCCCAAAGCCTCACTGCGCTGGAAGAGCCTCAACTCGGAAGAACTTTCGAGCGAGGTTGGCGCCCACCAAAACGGAGGTGGTACCAGTTCCGGCGGAGGGCACGGTTTGAAGCAGTTGAAACTCGCCCTCGGGGCGGTCTGAAACCAAAACTCGATAAACAAGCCCGGAAACACTGTTCCAACTCAGGGTGGCCACCCCACGGGCAGTCGGGGGATCCAGCTTCGCAGTAAAGACGGAATTGGGTTTGGAGGGATCAGTTCCGGCCAAATACTCCTCCAGATTCGTGGCTCCATCCCGATCCACATCAGCATCACCGTCCTGAGTATTGGGCTGTGTGCCATACGCGCGTTCCCAAGTGTCCGGAAGGCCGTCCCCATCGAAGTCCACGGGGTCCGAAAAACTCAAACCGGCGGGAACACCCGCGAGAATATCCCAACTGAACTGCTCCGGAGCTGCCGGGAGGCCTTGAGCGTCGATTCTCACATACTCCACCCCGATCTTTTGAACATTCAGGACAACTTGCTCGGTCAAGCGATCCGCACCCCGATGACCGCCCAGCTGAACACTCGTCACCAACACATTCTCACAAACCACTTTGTAGAACTCAACGGGCTTGCCGCCAGTCCCACGGACGTAAAGAATGGCCCGTTCGATATGAGTTCCCTTCGCCACGGCAGACATCAAAATCGGAGTCGAACGATCCACGAACTTGGAGAGGGAAAGATTCTGAAACGTTGATTTCCCCGCTGCAGCGCCGCCCACGTGGGTCGTGCTTGAGTTCGCGGCTCCCCATTGCCAGGAAAGCAACTCGATATCCTGGGCGTGTGCCGGATCCACCGACTCACCCGTGGCCGACGTCAGGCGGAGGAACACATCCATAGAGGCCAGCGCCCGATTACCGACGCAGAGCAGCAGCCAGGCCAATAAGCATGCGGAAAGATGCAGCAGACGCTTCATGATAGGTTCCACCGGCACGGTGGTTCGCTCCGTCGAGCCACACTCGGTTAGGGAGCAGCGTTCAAGGAGATATCCCAGCTGAAAGGAATCGCCGTCTCCGGTGCCCCGGTCTTTGGATTCAGGGGAACATACTCCACCTTAAACTTGCGAAAGTTCAGGGAGACATTCTCCGTGAGCAAAGTTTCGCCGCGGGATCCGCCCGTCGACAGGGAGGTGATGATCACATCCTCCAGGGTAATCTTGAGGTATTCAACCGGCTTGTCACCCGACTTGCGGACGACCAATACGGCCGACGGAAAGTGTTTACCAGTCGCGACCCCCTCGATCAACTTCACGCTCGTTCGATCCACATACTTGGTGAGGTTTAGATCTTGAAAGCTCGCTTTCCCCGCTCCCCCTCCACCCCCCGTGTGAGTCGTGCCGGACTGACTCATGCCCCATGACCAGGCCAGCACATCAATTTCGTCCTTGTGGTAGGCGTCAACACTCTCCCCTTTCAAATCCCCGAGCTTCAAAAACATATCTACCGCCATCGCCGGCGCCACACCCAGAGCCAAGGTGAGAAGAAAGGTAACCATTGTTTTCATGATGTCATAGCGATTCGGGCGAAGGCTGGAGCGCAGCCAGCGCCTTTGGTTTATAGGACTATTAACGACGGGACTCCGCCCCGTGGTCAAGGCGTGAACAGGCGGAGGAAGGAGGCCGGGTTGGTGGTCCGAATACCTTCCAAAGTGCGAACCGAGTTGGTGAGACTGAAGGTCAAGACATCGTTCCACACCAGCGGCGGAGTCAGGCTGCGCGCGGACTGCAAGGTGTAGTTCTTGCCAGCAGCCCCAAACACCAACAGATCAACCTGATTTGATGAGCGACGAGTGATCTGCAACTCGGGAGCTCCGGCCGCAATTTCATAGGCGCGATAGAAGGTCAGCGGCTGCGGAATCGAGGGAAGGTTCAGAAGTCGCGAAAGATTGGTCATGGCCACCTTCGTCTGCAGCGTCCAAGGACCCTGAGTGTTCCCAGCCGACTCGATCGCGTAGCCAAACGAGGGCTTGCCATAGAGGGTCACCGGCCGCGTTTCATCCACTCCCGGATGGGCCTCCAAGAGGGGCTCGTTCACCACCACGACCATTCGGCCGGAGCGGAAGAGAGCGACATTCGCCACGGTGTTGTCCGGCTTGGTCGCACTCACCGTCGAAAGCTGCAAAGGAACGAAAGCGGAAGGCACCTGTCCGAGCGCCGCGAACTTGAGGCGGACAAGTTCGGTCGCGGCAAACAAGGCCTGCCCGGGTCGCGGGACGATTTTGGCCGACCAAAAGCCCCCGGCCGCAGGCGTTAACGCGAGCTTGGTAGGATCCACCTCCGGAGCGATCGCCTCCAAAACCAGATTCGTCAAATGCCCGGGGGGAATCCGGAAATTTAGGCTCAGACTGCCCAACGGGATGGTCGCATCGAGGGAGACCGGCACGCTGCTGGTCTCGCCCCCTTGCATCACCCCCGATCCCAAGGAAACCACGACCAACTCGCTGGTCGCCTGGGAAAGGACGGATCGAGCCACTCGGAAGGCGTCGGTAAACTCGACGTTGACCGGCAAGGCGCGCCCCCCATCCGGACCGGCACCAAGAACCTGAGCCACGAAGCGCAGGCTGCCGTTGGGAGTAAAATTACTGCCTCCCGCCAGGTCGATCAGCTCGGCGAGGTTAAACCAGACCTGATTCGTTCCTGCGCCATCCCCCACCACGGAAGCCAAGGCGCTCACGGAGTTGGAGTGAGTCAGGGTGACGATTCGGCCCGCCACGTCCAAGCCCTGAACGTCCATCAGCACCTGCACCGAGTCAGGCACGAGGGAGTTGCGTTCGGCGGTGCGAACGAAGGGCAAGGGCGGCGTCTGCGGAGTCAGGTTCGTCGCGGTGGCGGAGCTGGAAACAACTTGATAATAGTAAGTGGTCGACGGCTTCGCGCCCGTGACGCGGACTGATTCGAGCCCGTAACCAGTCGTCTTCCCGCGCAGCCAGGCCTTGCTGAGCCGCTTTTCAAAAGTGTTGGTGGCCCGGGGATAACCCGTGTGAACGGGATAAGGCTCAACGCCCAGCTGCCCATCGAGGCTTTGTGTGCCCGCCTCGTCGGCAAAGAGTCGCACATCCGGCGCGGCTCCGATCGGGCCACGCCAAACGAGGGTGAAGCCGCTCGGCGTGACGTTGGCGACGATCGTATTCGTCTGGGCGGTCTGAGCTGCTGTTTCGAGCGGAGCCAAGGCCGATCCGCAGCAGGCAAGCAATACCGTCCAACGCAACCATGCGGAGCGCAGGAACGGAACAGCGAGGTTTGTTTCCAAGTTTGTAATCCCCAGGAGCGTCATAAAATGGAGCGGATGCGCCTACTTATTTCGATTGGTAGAGGTCGTGATGGTTGCCGGGAAATCGGCCGGAGCCTCCACGGTCTGTCCCAATCGTTGCAACCCCGGCTGGCCCTGGCGGGACAGCGTTCTTTCGCCGCCCGCTAAAATCACAAACCGTGTGGCCCCGTTGGCTCGCAGCGCTCGCGCGGTTTCCTCGGCCTTGCCATCGCCATTGTCCACCAACACCAGCAAGGGACTGCCCCCGGCTCCAGGGGTGCCCGATTTGCGGGTCGTCGCCAGCGCGAAAGGTGACTTGGTGACGGGCATTCCGGGAAACTCCGAACGCAAGTCGGTCAGCGCGGGCGCGGCCACGGTCGACTTGGCAGCTGGGCCGGCGGCCGGCGCGGGTGTCACCGTGCGCAAATCCACTAGCACGACATCGTCAGGGGAAACCGCCTTGAGCTTTTGATAGGTGATCATCGGGATCTCTTCTTTCGAAATCCCAAAAGCGGCGGTGGTGGCGCCACCCGACTCGGTCCAGCCGGCAAATCCACCTTCGAGGATCTCGGCTTGAATGCCGGGCTTGGCGTTGAGCAGCGGCAGAGCCGTCTCGGCCTGTCCACCGCCCAGACCGTCATCATACAGAACCACCCGTCCGAGCTTGGGCAGGCGCTTCTCTGCCAGCAAACCAACAGGCACATTCATGGCGCCCGGCACATGCCCCTTCTGGAAAAAATCCGTGCTGCGCACATCGATGAACATCACCTTCTCGCCGGCCTGCATGCGGCGTTGAACCTCCGCAGGTTGGACGGCGGGAAGCTGCAGAAGCCCCAGGGCCAAGGCCACGGCAACGCAGGAGAGTCGGCGCAACATGAATAAAGTAGAGATCGTTTTCATCGGGATCGGATCAAGGACGGAAATTGTTCACCGGATTCGCCATATCGAGCAAAAGGACGGCAACCTTGGGTATCAGGAAGTCGTTACCCACCAAACGCCCGGACTCATAACTGGCCACCAGCCACCGGCCGGATTCGGAGTCCAACATCCGAACCCCACGGGCATTGGCGACCCCCAGCTGACCGAGCAACTGGTAGGCGCTGTATTGACTGGGAAAGCGTGAGAAACTGAAGGCATTGACACCGGAGGCCAGGTTCAGGCTGGCGGCACCAGCTGCCCCGAGGTCGAGAACTCGGCCAGACTCAAACTCGATCCAGAGGAAGCTTCCCGCCACGAGATCAAAGTTGGCGCCACTCGGCCCGGCACCGCTCCAAGTGGCCGTCTCCTTCACGGGCTTGGGAACCAGGGAGGAATAACGGCTGATCGACTGGATGCCGGCTTGCTGATGCCAGAGGGTCAGCAAGGTGTGGGCATTGCGCTGCGAAGAAGCCATGGCCGGCGTAATCGCCACGGCGTTGGCATTCTGGAAGACAGCCTGGAGTGCGGGCAGCTCGGCCACCTGAATTCGAGCCAGGTTGGTCACCGCCTCTTGCCAGACGGCGCGGCCACCCGAGATGGCCACGCGGTCCTTTTGGGTGCGGGTGCGGGTGATGGGTACCGCCCGCAGAGTGGGAAGATGAATCAGGCGGACGTTGGGTTGGGTAACTCCCAAAGAGTCCTCCAGGCACGCCAGCCAAGTTCCGTCCAAGTAGGGACGGAACTCATCCTCGGGAGTCTGAGTGATGCGGACTTCCGTGTCCCGGAACAGATCGTATCCGTAAATATCCACCTGGTCGTTGCGGTTGTCCGCCCAGACGATCCATCGATCGTAGATCGCCGGGCTGTACTGACCGAAGGGGTTGGTGGTGATCCTTCGCGCTTCGCCAGTCTCCAGATTCTTGAAATAGATTTCTCCGAATCCGACATTGCGGAAGTCCTGCCAAACCACTCGGCCCTCCTGGATGTCGGGATCCAGCTGATCCTGGGTCGAGGAGGAAACGATCACGGTGTCCCCCGAGACGGCATGGTAGGCGCGCAACTGCCACGGGGCGCTGGCGTTGCCGGCCACGCGACTTTGGAAAACGACCCACGGCCACTCGATGCACGGATTCACCTCATCGCGATTGGCGGTGTCAGTGATCTTTCGGGGAGGTGCGGCGCTCTGCAGATCCTTGATGTAGATGTCCCAAGTTGCATTCGTCTGTCGGCCTTGCCAGACCACATGACGCCCATCGGTTTTGGGCGACTCCTGGCTCAGGATCCCAGAAGTGAGCTTTAAGGGTTGGGTGCCTGACTCCGCGAGATTCTGCGCGTACACTTGAGAATAGCCGTCGCTTTGATCCTGCCACACGCCCCAGCGTCCCCGGGCATGAGGGTTGCGCGGGCCACGGATGACATCGGCCAAGGTCTGTGGATCGGAAGTGAGGTTGCCGATTTGGATCAGCCGCGTCGTGAAATTGGTACGGCCCAGCGCATCGCTGAGGGTGATGCGGGCCGTGTAATACCCGGGCGGCAGAATGGCACCCCCTTGGTCTTTCCCATCCCAGTTGAAGGAGATGAGGTTGGTTGCCACGTTGGTAAACACTCGGGTGTATACTTTGGGAAGCGACGAAAAATCGGATCCATAGGTGGGATCCGTGAGCCAGGTCGCTGTGGTCGCGTTGCTGATCAGCTGGAAGATGCCGCCTGACTTGCCCACCACCGACACCACCTGCTGAGTCGGATCGAGAGTCGGGAGGATGAGCGGGTTAGCCACGGGAGTCTCCGCGCGGAAGAAAGAGCCGTTGAGGGTCCAGCGGTAATCGGTCACTCCGGATCCGCCAATCGTCAGAGTCGCGTTTCGCAGCCGGCTCGGCGTCGGGGGAACACCCGAGATCAAGACCGGCGGCGCGGTGGGGTTGATCGTCCATCCCACCACCACAGCGCTGGTTTCGGGAAGGTAGCTACCCTGGCTGGATCGCCCCAGCACTGCGACCGTGTGCGGACCATTGGACAGATTGCTCAAAACGAGCGGGGAGGTGACCGGAATTTCGGCGCTCCACGCAGCAGAATCCAAACGATACCGATACCACTGCACCTGGTCCCCGCCGATGGTGAGCGTCGCGGAGGTATTGCGGGTCGGCGAGCTCGGGGTATTGCTGACGGTTACCCAGCCGATCACACCCTGAAAGATGTCCAGCTTGGCTGCCGTCTCCGCGGGATTGGGTTGAATCTGAAACTGGATGGGAGCCTCGGACGGCCGAATGGAGAGAGCATCGCCTGGAACAAAGATCGCGTCCGCTGGCGAGGTGACTTTGGAAAAATCCAACGAGGCCTCACCCGAGACCACCAGGAGGTTGGTTTTGGCCACCTCCCGGTTACCCGCGTTGTCGGTGGCATAGTACACGATTTTGTAATTCCCCGGCTGGTTGAGTGTGAAGGGTAAGGCCGGAATGAACGGAGAATTGGTGAGACTGTAGACGATGCTGACCGGATTCACGTCCTCGGAGATGAAGTACATCTGCGTTGCGGGCGTGATAAACACCGTGGAGCCAGACTCGGTCGCCGGGCCGGCGAAGTGCAAGGTGGTGACGGGAGCTATGGTGTCGGGACCGCCGGCAGCATACGTTATTCGGTAGGTGTAGTTACCCAGGTCGACCCGATCGAAAATATTGAGCCAGTTCTGACGCGTGTTTCCCAGCTTGGTGTAGCGGATATTCGTCCAGACATTGTTCGTGTTGACGACCTTGCCATCGGAACGAACCACACTCCCGATCTTCAGCTTGGCTTGCCCGGGGTCGACCACTCGCACGTAACCCCACCCGTCCTTGTCGGCGCTCACTCGAACTTCGAAGCTTCCGCCTGCCCCGGCGCTGCCGATGACCGTGGCGTCGGAAAGCAGGTTCACGGGCAGCACCTCGCCCTGACTTTCGTAAAGGCTGTCCGGATACATGTCGACATCCCGGTCTACGTCAGCGAGAAAATCCTTGAGCTGATCGCGCCCCGGCTCGTCGTTAAGAACCTCCTTCGCGATAAAATGGGCGTTGAGAGCGATGATGACCGAGGTCTCCTCCCCGCCTAGTTCCGTCGCATGCCGATAACTGGCGCGAAAATCTACGAACTCGCCCGACAGCGAGGTGATCATATCCCAGGAACCCTTGCGAGTCTGTCCAGGCTGGATGTCGCCCAGATCCACCAACAGGCTGGGGGTCCGCTGCGGAACGTCCGCAACACGCGCGCCGAGCAACTGAGCCACCAACAACAATCCATTGATGTTCTCGACGATCCGCGGCTGCTTGGAATCGATCTTAAGCTTACGAGCCGGACCGTGGCCCACGTTCTTCACCAACACACCCAGGGTGAACGGGATGGGACTCTCAACTTCGGGAGTGAACGGATCATCGCCTTGCACATCGCGAGGCTGGAAATAGTTAATCTCGAGCTGGGGTTCGGGACGGACGGTGATCGTGTCCGGAACCGCGAACAAGACATCACCAGGAATGGTGGCCCCACGGATCTTGCCGGCCAACTTGCAACCCACGCGATAGCGCAACCCGGCGGGGCTGGTTCCACCCGCAGCGATCTTGGGGATGATGAACCACCGGATAACCGCTTTGGTGGTGGGAGCGATCACTCCATTCCCATCGATGCTGTTGATGTTTTGGAAAGTCGGGGCCCGAACGAAAAAGAGCGATGAGGCATCGACCGGCGCGCCATTGGTTCCACCGACCGGATTCTCGAACGTCAGCTCCGCAAAGAAGTCAGTGATCGGATCGGCCCCATCATTATCCGTCACCTCCAGGGTCGCTTCAAACCCGATTCGCTCCAAGGTCAGCTCCTGTTCGATGACCATTTTGACCCGGGAACAGACGCCCTGGAATTGCTGCTGGCCCTGGAGGCTGGCCAGCGGGAGAATCAGGCTGATCACCATCAGCCAGCGATGCGCGAGTGTCTTCAAAGTTCTAGGCAGGAACATATCCAGAGCTGATTCAGTTCGAGGGAGTGTGAGAGGGGTGTTCATCGGGCCACCTCCTTTGCCCGCGCGTCCTCAATCCTGGGCGGCGGAAGGGTGAAGCCGGAGAACGGCGCGACCACCGACGGAGCTCCGCAGCTGTCCTGCACCAGCAGGCCATTGGCATAGAAGGTATGATCGCCGGAGTTGATGAGAGTGTGGACGGTGAATTCCCCGGGCTGATGCTCGATCCTGTTGACCCGGACGCGCTCGCCAGTGGTGTCGGTCAGCCAGTCGCCCACCCGAACTTGACCCGCTTGGGACCAGCCTTTGCCGTCCAACCAGAGCATGTGTTCCGCGGTGGTCTCCAAGGTGCGGCTCTCGGAATGAATCACCAGCAGGTCGACCACCTTGCGGGTCTGGACTTCGCGCACCACCGCATAGTCGCCGGAGCCGGGCCCCGTCTTAACTCGGTCCCCAACCACCGCCGCATCGATGCGCTTGGTGGATCCATCGGCCAGGGTAACCAGTGTGTCAGCCGTGAAGCATCCGGGACCGCCCGGGCTGAACTGCGAGAAGCTTTGAGGTCCGCGACCCAAACCGGAGCCCGGACTACTGCTTCCGCCGTCACCCGCACCAAAGCATCCTAACGCTTGGCACGCACAACTGGCCAGGTTGATAAAGAAGGAGACCACCCAGTTCCCCGAAGGGCATGGGAGAGGTGAGACCGGAATGGGACTGAAGTTGGGCGAGCAGAGCACCGAGTAGGTAATCGCGGCGCTCGCTGCGATGGCCATGGCCGTGCGCAAGTCAGCACAGGTCGCGCAGGCGTTGGCGATCGCCATCAGGCCGCCCACCAGATCCGCCAACCCGCCCAACCCGCCGGTGGCGCAGTCCGCAAAGGCCTGCGACGGTGTCGCGTTGTCGCCGAAGGAAGGCGGGAACTGAACGCCACCCGTGATATTTCCATCGGCGTCGATGTCGCGGGTCAGACTCTTACGCCGATCGGTATAGGTTCTGGCCACCTTGCCCGCCCCGGCGACGGACCCGGTGTTCGGAGCCTGGAAGGTGAAGCGCATCGGGATCTCGACGGATTCCTGGGCGCGGAGCACGGGCAGATAGCTGATGAGCGGGGACAAGACGCCACCTCGACCATCGCTCATGCCTCGGATGGTGACATCCGTCATCTGGATCAGGCCGTAGTTCTTGGCGGTCATGATGTAGGTGGCCTCATAGCCATAGCCTACGTTCTTGAAATCCATGTGCGGCGGCGTGAGCACGAGCACGGGAGCGGGCACATGCGTTTCAAAGGTCTGCTCAATGACGATCTCGTAGCGATCGGTGTAGGGCACCGGGACGACGGAGAAGTTGACCGTGACCAGGGCCCGCGAGAGCCGGGTTTCCACCAGCACCGTTTGGTCAGGGATCACTTCGATGACGCCCACCTCGGCGGAATGACCCGCCGCCGTTACCTGCCAGGCCCATGGACCTTCCTGCAGATCATTCACGGTCACAAAGCCGTTGGCATCGGTCTTCACCGTGAAGTCCTGACCGATCAGGGTGTTTCGAATGCGCACGGTGGCATTGGGCACCGGCTCCACCAGAATGTTGTCGACGAAGAAGCGCACACTCCCCTTGGCCTGTGAAGTGACGAGAGCGAAAAGCCCGGTCTCAAAGACGGCGGGCGAGTTGGTTCCCCGGATGATCAGCTTGTCCTGAAAAGCATCCAGCGGCGTCGAGGCGGGCGGGGCAAAGACCACCGTAAAGCTGTTGCTCGACCCGATCGGGAGGTCGGGCAGGTTGACCACTCCGTTGGAGTTGGCTGGCAGGTTCACCGACATCCAGGTGACATTCGTCGGGAGCTGCATGGTGACGCCTTGCAGCGGACGCAAGCCGCGGTTGACGATGGTGACTGACCGGCTGCGGATGTCACCTCGATTGACGCTCGCCTCCACATAGCCCACCGAGGGATCCGTCAGAACGAGCAGCGGGTTCGCCTGGAGCAACGTCAAGTTGGCGTGGAAGGTGGCCGAGGCTCCTTCGCTGGAGCGAAGGTTGAAGTCGATGACCGCGTTGTCGGGGGCGTCAAGGGTGGCCACCAATTCGAAGTTGATCTTCTCGGTGGATCGAGGGCGCAGCACGAAGTTGGTTTCCATCAACGAACGCGCGGTGACGGTCGAGGTCGGGGTCTTGACGTCACCCACGAAGGTGTAGGCGCTGCTTGCCAGAGCGAAGCCGGTGAGCTCCTCGTCACCCGTGTTGATGAGGGTGAGGAAAAACCGCTGGGTCCCGTTCTTGGACATCCGAATATCCACATTGGCAGGGCTGAGGTAGCAGCGATACAATTTCACCTCGGCCTGATTGAGAGTGTCGACCACATCGGGGTGGGCGGCCCAGATGTTCAAGGTGCCGCTCATACCCTGAGGAGGATTGTAGGTGTAGGTGAAGCTACCGGAGATATCGCTGGTCACGTTGTTCCAGAACTTGGCGCCACTGATCGAAAACCCGATGCGCAGCGGGGCGTTGGGCTTCGGCTGGCCGGTCGCCCGGTCGATGGCCTGGCCGCTGATGATAATGGGATCGCGGTCGGCATAAAGCCGGCTGTCGGTCGTCGCAACGCCATAGTACGGGGTGACCGCCAAAGCAGAGACCATGGAGCCGGAGATCGGCCCGGAGACGTCTTCGTTCTCCTGACCGAGCCGGTAGTAGAGCTTGCTGAACGTGGCCACGAACGCGGCGCTGTTGGTCCCCAGGGATTCAGGGACCAGAACCCCCGGGATGGTGATCGAGCGCGATCCGGCGGGAGGAATGCGCAGATAGCCCCGGCCGTCGGAAGTGAAGATGGTTCCAGGAGGAACGCCGATGTAATCCAGTTTACTGACTTCGGCTCCGAGGGAGTTTTGGACCGAGATCGACAGATCTCCGGGGTCAGACCCATTGGCACGTGTGACCAGCAGATCCAAATCGGCAAACCCCTGATTGAAGACCGTCAGGCTCAGGGTCGAAAGGCCACCGGCCAGAGGCTGTTGGGTGGCGTTCAAGGTCATGCGAGTCGCAGGACGCACCACCGCTCCGCCAGCGAATGCTTCCTCGTAGATCGCCCGGCTGCCACCGGCATCGGCGTCCTGAATAGCGCGCACCAGGAAGCCTTCCGGCTCCGGAGCCTTCGCTGCCGGCATGATGACCGAGGTCTCGAGCACCCCGCCCTCGGGCACCGGCTCGTGCACCTGGTTGCTCCGGGAGAGCGACGGCAAGCCCAGGATCGAACGGTGAACCTGAACCACGCCCAAGGGCAAAGCCGCAGAGGTCGTTCGATTCGACACGATCACCAACAGGTTGTCGAAGTAGTCGGTTACCAGCGGCTGCTCCACATCGCCGGCGAGGTTGTGGAAGAATCCCAGTGAGACATCGTTCACGTTGACCGTCCTCGGGGCGCTCTCGGCGTTGGTCGAGTTGACGGCCCTGACGATGTACTGGATACGGCTGCCAGCTTGAACGCCCAACGCATCAGTGAACTGAAGCGCTGTCAGCGGGGCGCCGTTCTGTTTGATGCCGTTGCGGTAGACATTGTATCCGACGGCGGTGTTGTCCGAGGAGTTCCAGGTCAACTGAGGCGGTTCACCCGAACGCACCAGCGCAGTGAAGTTCTGAACCGCGCCCACAAACAGTTCGATGTTGGCGGCGCTGCTGATCGCTTCGTTGCCCAGCGCATCCACGGAAGCCACCGTATAGCTCATCACCCCACGCGGCGGAGAGTCAACAATGGCCGTAGCCCCCGAGCCATTCACGGTGCGGATCGCTTGGCCGTTGCGATAGACCTTGAACAGGGAGGGGACCTCACCGGCTCCAGCCGCCCATGAAACCTGGACGCCGCTGCTCAGCAGTTGGACGGCCACCTGAACCGGAGTGGGAGGCGGCGTTCGATCCGAGATCACGGCGCGGGTGATGGAGTTGGTTCCTTCCGAACCCCGACGAACAGCGGTCACACTGTAGAGGTGGTAACCGTCCGACGGCGGCAAATCGATCCAGCTGTTAGAAAGGATGGTCTCAGCGACCATGTTGGTCGGAGTTAGGAACACATTGGTGCCGGGCTGCGAATAGAGGCGGTAGCTCTCGGCATTCGAGACGGCGGTCCATGACAATCGAACCCGACCCTCACTCAAGCTGCTGGCGGAGAAGTTAACCGGCTGTCCGGGCGGCTTGGGCAGCGCTGTGTTGTAGAGCTCCAACGTTTGGCCGGAAGTGATCAGTTGACCGATGTTGTCCAGCGCGTCGCGCGCGTTGAGGGTGAACGTGCCATACCCAGAACCCATGGCGGCCACGGCGGTGAACGATCCAATCCAGTTGGAGCCGTTTCCGGTGACCGGGATGTTGACGAGCGGTCCGACCGGCGGGGTGAAGCCCACCGTCGGGGTAGTCCCGGGTTTCGCGGGTTCATTGAGCGTGAGGCTCACCGTTACCAGCGTCGCGTTCGTCGTTTGAACCGGCGCTCCAGGCACCGTGACAATGCTGCCGGTGGGAGGCCGGACATCAATAGCCATCGACGGACCCTGAGGCGGTCCATTGAAGGTGTTGCCGGAAAGGTCCCGGCCCGACACCACCAAACCCAAGGCACCAGAGGCAAAGGAAGGCGTGACATTCAGAGTCGCCTCAAAGGTGTTCAAGGCCGCGTTGCTAAGGGTGAGTGCCACCGGCGTGCTGCCGGTGGGTACCAGGGTCAGCGAGGGAACGGAAACGAGCGGCTCCGAGGAAACGAGAGTGATCCTCAGAGGGCCTACTGCCACAGGTGAAACCTTGCTGTAGGAAACCGTGAAGGACGGCGGGACGGGATCGTAGTTGAAGGGAGCCAGGTTGGAGAGCGCACTGGCATTCCCCGCGCTGTCGTAACCAACCACCGCGAAATAGTAGTTTCCCGGCGTGAGCCCCGAGGGACGGTAGTTCATCGCGGTCAAGATCGGACTTTGACGACTGGCCTGCGCGGTGGTCGTGAAGCTGTTCGAGTGCCAATAGACACGGAAGAACGCCGGTCGCTCGCCAGCGGTCGCAAACGTCCAGGACAGACCTAACCCCTCGATGACGTTGTAGTACAGAGTGTCCAGCACAGGAGCAGCGGGTGGTCCGGTGTCTCGGACCACATTGCGGATCCCGGAAACCGCGGAGCCTAGGGTGTCGAAAGCCGTCGCAACGAAGGCATTGTTGCCTTCCACCAGCGATACGTTGTCGAAGCTCCAATTGCCGGCAGCGTCGGCGGCACCAGTTGCGGCCGGGGCACTGTTCTGCACCAAACGAATCGGGATCAGAGGCTCAGCTGTGCCCCGCACGGAGATCGTGCTCTCGCTTCCGTTCAGATCGCTGGCGGGAGTGGTGATCAACGGTGCGGGCGGAGGCGACAGATTGAACGTCACGTTCAGCTCCCGCGTGGCGAGGTTCCCGCTGGTGTCGCGGGCGGCAAGGCGAACGCGGTGCACTCCGTTGGTGGACGAGCGCATATCGTAACGATAAGCAAACGCGCCGCCGGGCTGGGTGGCGACCAGCTGACCATCGACCAGGAAGTCGATGCCCGCCATCCCCAAAGGCGCAGAGGCGCCTGCCGTGACCGTCAAGGGTCGCGTGAGGACCTGCCCCTCCGTAAGGCTGAAGGCGGTCAGATTGGGACCGGCGGTGATGTAGCTGAGTGTCAGAGCAACCGGAGCGCTCGTTTGACCCGTTACACTGCGGAACTGAGCGTAGACCGTTTTCGAACCACCCCCGTCGCTCAACTGATAATCCAATGGGCTGCGGAAGGCCTGATAGAAGATGGCCAGGAAGGCGGAATCCTCGCTCACACGCACGGAGTCGGCGGTGCGGCAGGCGAGCCGGAGGCGGATGTCGCGGCTACCCACTTGGGTCACGCCGTTGGACAGCCCGATCGCGGGCGTCAGCAAGGGCTCGCCCAACAGGAATCCGGATCGGTTGACAGTCCCGCGCAGAGAGCCATCGATCTCCCCGGCGACCGAGGTTCCCCACCAGTTTTGAGTCGCAATGATGGAGCCAGCACCCGCTGAGAAAGCGTTGGTAGGATTGTTCTTCACCACCGATTGTCGGAGGTTCACCACTCCAGTGCTGGTGCTGATCAGTCCGATGTCGTTGAAGGCGATCAAAGCCTCGGTTGTCGTCAGCGAGGCGGAGCCCAGCAAAGTGAGCCCAGCCGGCGAGTTGCGAAGCGCTGTAAACGCCTCCACGGTGGGCGAGACGTTGCTAAGGGTCAGGCCGCCACCAAACTGGACGAACACGTGCCGGAGAACCGATCCGGTTGCACCCGCGCTCAGCGTGATCCCCTTCCAGTCACCCGGATTGGCCTCAAGCCCGGCGATATCATTGGCAGAGGTGAAGACGATCGGATCCAACGCACTACCACTCGCCACCAGCCGTCCCTGTTCGACCGTAATTCCGGCGCCCGCGGCGAAGCGAATCGTGGTCCCGGCTCGAACCGTGAGGGTCGCATTGCTGGTGATCACCATCGGCTGCAGGATATCCACCACCGGCGCATCGGCGGAACCGAGGTTCAAGTTGGAGGTGATCCGTCCGGCAAAGGGATCCTTCCAGGTTTGAGTCGTCACCTGCGGGTTGTGACCGCCGGCCGAATTGTAACCAACGACAGCCACATAATAAGTAAAGGATCGATCCAGACCCAACACCTCGGCGGAGCGAACTCCTGCGCCCAGGGTCTGTTTGGGAGTCAAGCCCTGCACGGATGTGAACGGCGTCGTTTCGTAAAATAACCAGAATCCCTCAAATCCAAGCAGATTAGCCGTGGAGTAGCCGGCCCACGAAAGCGAAGCCGACGAGGCGTCCTGGGCAGTGAGTACGAGCGCCACCGGAGCCGGAACCGACCGCGGCAAGGACATGGGGATGGAAGCGACCGTCGAAGGAGCGTTGCCCGCGGCGTCGAGCGCGACGATGGCGATGTGATAGGGGGTGTCCAAGGACAGCCCGGTGAAGACATGGGATCGAGCGTTCCGCCCCAGGGTGGTAATCGGAGTCAGACCGGTTAGCACTGTGAAGGGTGTCGAGGCGCGATAAACCCGGAATCCACCCAGATCGGCGGGTGCCGCATAGCTAGACCAACCAAAGGTGGCCGATGCCGAATTTGAGGAAACTAGAACGGGGGAGGGTTGGACGGGCGGCGTGACATCAACCACCAACGCCAGGACATCGGCCGCCGCCATCGTCAAGCCCGTCTTGTCTTGGGCACGGGAGACCTTTACCAGCGACAAGCCATCCAGTCCCGGGCCGAACCCGATAGCCGGCGTCCGGTAGGTGTCGTTCGTTTCGATGGTGGAAAGCCAGTAGCCCGCGCCCGTGAGGCTGGGCTGCGCCGCCCCCGAGCTGTTGGTGACCAGGACGAGGGGATTGATCGCCGGGTTCATCGATCGGTCAAACTGCAGGCTGATACGGTAGTCCGAGCTCGCCGGCACCGGGTTGGTGACCGTGGTGTAGCCCCCGACGCCGATGTTTGTGAACCCACCACTCGCGCGCACCACGACGGGCAGAAGACTGTTGGAATCGTAGTAGGCGATGTACTGCAAGTTGGTGGGATCCAGGGTCGAGAATGTCTTGCTGAACGACCGAGTGGATCCGGCGGGAGATCCGTTCAGGCGAAACTCGCGGAACGTGAAAAGAGTTGGCGAGTTGGTCAGTCGAGCCGGAGCGGTGATGGTGGTTGACTGGCCATTTGAGTAGGTGCCGGAACCGCTGATGACCGCCAGGCCACTGGGAGAGGTTGCTGTGGTGACCACATGGAACGGATTGGCTTCCGCATAATTGGCGACCAAGAAGCGCTGAGCCGTGATGGTATTCGTCAGCCTAGGAAGCAATCCAACCACCTGACCTTGCTCGGTCCAGTTCACAAAGCGATAGCCAGGATTCGGATTGGCGATCAACACCGCACTGGCGCCGTGGAAATAGGTTCCTTGACCCTCGATGCTCCCGGCGACCACGGGATTGTTCGAGGCGGTGATGGAGTAGGCGGGCAGGCTGAAGTTTGCCACCAGACTGCGCGGACGGGACACCGTGAAGGAATAGCTCGGCGATGCACTCTGGAACACCCCAGCCTCGGTCCAGTTCACAAAGAAGTAGGGTCGGTCGTTGGTATTGGCCTTGGCCGTAACCGTCAGGGGATTCCCACTCACATACGAACCCGCACCGGTCACCGCGCCCCCCTCGGAGGGGCTGGCACCCACGGCGATCTCAAAGAACTGCGCGATGACGAATTGAGTCACGGCGGTGTTAAGCTCCGCGCTGTCGTGGCCCGCCGCATCAAACTCATAATTCTCATTCAGCGCATCGGTGGTTACCTGCACCTGGTAGGTGCCTGCGTTGGTAGTGGTCACGGTCGTCTCTCGCTGGAGCGATGCACCCACCGCCAAGCCTGCCGGGACGGGGATGTCCGAGGTGACGATGACCTGGCCATTGTTGAGGTTGCGCACCACCAAACGATCACGGAAGCCAGTCTTGGCTAGACCATCGCCGCGGTTTGCCGTCCGCCAGCGAAGGGTGTAGATGCCCTGTCCGGTAGGACCGGTCGCCTGCAGATCCTCGACCTTGAGGTCGGGATAGGGAGCCCGGTTGATTCGGAAGCTATTGCCCGAGACCGTGATGTTGTCCGTTTCGAAAATGAATTCGTTCACGGCATTGCCCGCGTCCGTTTGGGCAATCAGGAGGTAATCGCCACTCACGCCCTCGGGCAAGGTGGCCGACCCGTTCACGGCGTAGCCCACGCCGGGGTTCAACGTTCCAACCCGGTTGAAGAATCCCAGCGGAATATCATCCGCATCGCCCAGAACGGGGTTTAGGGAAAGGACGGCACGATCAACCCAGGAACTCACGGGGGTAGCCAGCTGTCCTACGTTGGTCACAGAGAAACCAAACGAGATGGACTGGCCGCTCAGCGGACTTCCTCCGGGAAGGCTTAGGTCGGTGACTTGCAGATTGGGGAAACTCACCGATCCGGTAGGCACTACCTGCACGTCGAGCTGGTACTGGGATCGGATATCGGACAGGCTGCCACCACCGCCCCGGACCAGCGCGAAGTAATTCCCTGTGGCCAACACGCGGACCTCGGCGATCTCATCGCCGGCGCGTCCGCCAACGACCTCATTCTGATACTGGCCCGCGGCGTTGTAGAGCGCCACCACGGGGACGTAGGTACTCCCCTGCGGCAGGCGCACGTTCAGGAACACAGAGGAACCATTCGTGATGTTGCCCAGGGCAAAGTAGTCGAGATCGGCCGCCTTGCCTTGGGTTCCCATGGCCGCACCGAAGCGGGCATTGCCATCCTGCTGAAGCGCCAACGAGGAGGCCGTGGCAATGGAATCGTTGGCCTCGTTTTCGACCTGCAGGGGTGGGGTTGAGAGCGCCACTCGGAAACGATACTCGCCATAATAACCATAGTTCTGGGTCACCAGCACCCGGTAAACACCATTGCTGGCGAGGGTCACGGGGTCGGACTGGCCAAAGCCCGCGTACTCGGCGTATAAATCTATGATAGCCGCGCCCGTCGTTGAGAGCACTCGATACCGCAGTCCCGTGGCTCCAGGCGCGCCTGGAACCTCCGCTGCGATGCTGACCAAATCGCCGGCCTTACCGTTGAAACTCCAATACTCCGCGTCGCCATTGCCGAACAACTTGCCGCGGGCCAAAGCGGTCCGGAAATTGACTGGACCTTCCTGCAACGCCAGGGGTGTGGCGGTGGACGGGGTGGAGTTGGTCTGGCTCGCCGCCTGCAAGCCAGGGATGGAAACAATGCTGAATACCTGGTCGTAAACGGCAGTGGATGGGTTGCCCAAACGGTCACGCAGCGACGTGGTCACGCGGAGGCGCGCGCGGCCGGGCTGAATCGGCCCGTTCAGCACCGCGAAAGCCAGCGAGGTCCCCGACGTATAGGCCGGGGCTTGAAGCGTGTAGCGAACATCATCGGAGGTGTCGAAAGCATCGTCGGCTCCGGCCCCGCGAAGGTCGAAGAGATTGTAGGGGTCGCTGGGATAGACGTCGACGACATCGGGAATCCCGTCGCCGTCCCCATCGCTGCCCGCGAACTCCATGATCCCGAAGTGGGATCCGGCCAATCCCTCGTCATTCCATTTTCCACCGTCCAGGAGAACGGCAAAGTCCTCATTGGCGGAATTGCTGGGCTCACCGGCATTCCAATTGACGAAGGTGGTGGCCGCCCCGTCCTGCCAGACGAAGCTTCCTTCCTGCAACTCATCAGACAGACCGATCCACAGGCCGCCACCGAAGGTGTCGTTGAGCCATTGATTCTCCAGCACATCGTTGATCGTGACCAATGTCCCGCCGAGCAGCCGGGCTTCCTCGCTCGCGTTGCGCCAGGATGTGCTGACACTGGTGCGCTGATACGCATGCGTTCCGTTGACCACCGGGCGCTGTGCCAGCCGGGCGATCTCGACATTCAAGTCCTCGCTGACTTCCAACGAGAACCGATCGATAAGACTTTCGCTCGCACTCCCGGAGGGAGGCAACGTCGTGGATACCACCTGGGGCCCTTCTCCATCGAAAACCTCCAAGCCCAAGAAATAGGTGGCTTGAAGTCCGGAGGTCCCGCTCAAGGCAGTTACCCGAACATAATAATCATCGCCTGCCCCCGGCGGAATCGCGTAGGCGAAGCTCGCGGCCGCTGCCGGCGCGTTGGTCAGGAGGGTGTTTCCCTTGTAGACCGCCCACTGATGCGAGAGCGTGCTGCTCGCCGGAGCCGTGTGGCTCAACTGGAGGAGCACACCCGCCGACAGATTGCCCAAGCGGAAAAAGTCGCCGGCAGAGTCGTCCCGATGGATTGTTCCGAAGACTTTGGCCGAGCGCTTGGTCGGCGATTCGGTCCAGGTTAGGCTCTGCGAGGCTCCCGTACTGTCATTGGATTCGACCTCCACCTGCACGGGAGCAGAGACCACCGAGACCCGCAATCGATACTCCCCGGCGAAACTGTAGTTGTAGCGGACGCGCAATGAGTAAATTCCGGCGCTGGGTAAAACTCGAGAGAAAGTGCCCCGTCCATTGTAATCGGCGCACCAAGTTTCGATGGCACTGCCGCCGGCCGGCGAATACAAGTCGATACAGCGGCCGCTGGCGGCGGGATCACCGGGATTTTCGATCACGACTTGAACCGAGTCGCCGGCCCCTGCCGGGAAGCTCCAGTAGTCCGTGTCCGCATTGCTGAAGATCACGCCGCGGGCCAGCGCAAAGGTTTGATCACCGCCATCGGGCGAAAGAGTTTCCTTCTCCCGCCCCAACAGGAACGTCATCTGGGCCGACCCATAGTTGACGATCGCTAGATCGGGACGATTGTCGTTGTTGATGTCCCCGATGTTGATGCCCAGCGGACGCCCCCCGGTGGCATAGCTTACCGAGGGCTCGAAGTTCAGAGGGCCGGTTTGGAAGAGGATACCCACCCGATCCACATTGAAACCCGTTGCCACAAGGTCCGCGCGCCCGTTCTTGTCCAAGTCGCCGATGGCGATGTAGTAGTTCAGACCCAAACCGGTCGCCAGCTTGAGCGGAGTCTGAAAGCTGCCGTTGCCATTGCCGCGAAACACCAAGAGCACTCCATCCGAGCCGCTGGTTACCAGGTCAGCATTCCCATCCGCATCCAGATCTCCGGATTGCACCGCATACGGCGCATTGCCGGTCGGGATGGTGGACGGCGCTGGGAAAGTGCCATCCCCTTTGCCCAATAACAAAGCCAGGTTGTCCGTGTTGTAGGTAGCCGTCACCAGATCAAGGCGGCCATCCTTGTTAAAGTCACCCGTGACGAGCTGATAGGGTGCTCCGCCCACGGGATACTGCACCGCCGGCTGGAAGAGCCCGCCACCGAGACCGAGAAGCACGCTGACATTGCCGCTGCCATAATTGGCGGAAGCAAGATCCACGCGCCCATCGCCGTTGAAATCGCCCGCGGCCATGCCGACCACCTGGGTTCCGGTTGCATAGTTGGTCAAGACGCGGAAGGATCCATTGCCATTGCCCAGGTAGATGGATACTGAGCCGGCTCCATAGTTCCCCACCGCAAAATCAGGGAAGGCATCGCCGTTGAAGTTGGTCAGCACCGGTTGAAGCGGTCCGGCGGCCGTCGAGGTCCAGTTCGTCTTCAAGGCGAAGGAGCCATCGCCCCCGCCGAGGAATACCGAGAAGGTGTTCTCTCCATAGTTCACGACGAGCAGGTCCTGCTTGGCATCACCATTCAGATCCGCGAGCAGGGAATACTCGGGATTGGTCCCCACCGCGACCGGACTGCCCGCGCGGAATAACCCGAGCGATCCGGGAACCGGCGCGCCCAATCCCACGGCCGTCGCGATGCTATCGTTGGCGCGGCTTTCCTGAATAAAGCCGGGCGTGTTGGTGACCGAGAACTGGTGAACATAGTTCGAGGCCAATGGTGTGCCGCTCGTGTCCGTTAGCTGGGTGCGGACGGTAAGCCGGTAGAGCCCGGGCTGAAGCGGGCCATCCGGAATGAGGTAATTCGCAGTCAGCCCGTTGGCGTAGGCGGGGGAGTTTTGAACGGTATAGAAGGAGTCATCCTGCGCATCGAAAATCTGGTTGGCGCCGGCGTTTCTCAGTTCATAGGAATTCGTGGAGAGCACGGTCGCAGGCGACATGTCCTCGGAGTAGCTCAGGCTGAACCGATCCAGCAGGGTTCCGATGGAGGATCCGGCCGCCGGCAGGGTGGTGGTGGTAACAAAGGGCGATGAGGTGTCGCGTAGCGAAATGTTTAACCGATATTCCGCTTGAACTCCCAAACCACCTCGACTGAGAGGGGAGAGCGGACTCCAGTTCGGGGCATTGAAGAGGGTGCCCGGTCGATTCACAGAACTGAGATCGCGAGCCGTATTACCCGCGCCGTCATCCAAGGGCCAATATCCCACCAAACCCGTTTCATTCCCCACGGGGTTCGCCGCCAGGAACGAACCAATTTCGGCGGCGGAAAGCGGCCGATTCCAAATCGACACCGAGCTGATCAGGCCTGCAAAATAGTTTCCGCAACACACCTCACCGCCAATCCACACGCCACCCGCATATGGGTTCCAGGCGGGATCCACGGCAGCGGTACCTGCGAGAATGCCGTTAACATAGAGGAAAACATTGGTGCCATCCGACACCCCAGCCACGTGATACCAGCGCGCGAGATCGACGGGCGTTGCCGCGGCGATACTCGCACTGCACGAGCTGGCCCCATCGGTTGGACGATAGGCCAGCCCCGGCCGACCATCTTGAAGAGTTAAGGCCCAGTCCTGGCAACCTCCGAGCCCGCCGACGATCGTGCGCCGCCCCGCTGGGGTCGCTGTTGGAAAGATCCATGCCTGAGCCGTCCATCGCTTGCCTGGCGACCAGGCGCCAACACGGACGCTGTCATCAGCCCCATCAAACCAGAGCGCATTGGTGGCATTGTTCGGCGACCGCAGGAACGTGGGAATCAGCCGCGCATAGTGCGCACCTGACTGCCCCGCTGGGATGACATAACTCAGATTCGTCTGTCCCGGCGCCGCGAGAGCCACGAGAGCCTCGGACGCATCGTAAACCGCCGGAGTCGCCAAAACGGTGCCGCTGGCAGGCCTCTGGGGCGTGAGGGAGATCTCCGTTCCGGGGGAGAGGTTGCCTAACCGGAAATAGTCGCCGGAATCCCCGCTGCTGAAGTAGCCAAAGAGGTCGGCCGTTTGACGGCCATCGGCTAAGCTGAAGGCCACCGGGTCGGCGGTGGCGATGGTGTTGTTGCTCTCCGACTCGTTCTGATAAGCACCCGGAGCCAGCGTGACCCGGAGGCGGTACTCCCCGGCATAGGCGTCATAACGCTCCACTCGAATGGAGTAGGTTCCTGCGGCGGTCAGACCGACGCTGAACTCCCCGCGGCCGAGATTATCAGTCACGAAGTTGTCCACCTCCGAACCATCAGGCCGATACAGGTAATAGCGAAGCTGACTGCTCGCAGCTGCCCCCAAGGATTCAAGCGCCAAGGTCAGCCGATCGCCCAACCGGCCGGAGAAGCTCCAGTAATCCAGGTCGGAGGCCTCCGCAAGCATGCCGCGAGCCGCAACACTCCGAAGCCGGGTAGCCGGATCCAACGTGGGGATTTGGGTGCCCTTTCCGTAGAGGAAGGCGATATCGGCCGAGTCGTGGTTGGCCGTCGCGATGTCGAGTCGCCCATCTTTGTTGAAGTCGTGCACCACCGCCGAGATAGGGCGGCCAGAGATGGCGTAATTCAGCACGCCACCAAACTGATCGTCTCCCAAGTTGAGCACGGTGACCAACCGACTGTTTCCGTAGGCGGGCAGGACGAGATCCATCGTTCCGTTGCCATCAATATCCGCCAGAGCAGTCTCGTAGGGATCGCTGGTCGGAACCGCGAACGTCTTGCGATCCAAGAAGGTTCCGTCGCCCCGGCCGGCGAAGTAGTTGATATCGCCTCCGGCCACGACAACGGCATCGAGGAAGGTGTCGCTGTTAAAGTCATACAAGGCGAGCGCGCCGGCGGTGGTGGTGACGGGATATTGCACCGGAGCGGCATAGGTCCCTCCCCCGTTGGCGATCAGGACGCTCAGAGTTTGAGCGCTGCGATTGGCCACCGCAAGGTCGTCAGCCGTGCCATCCCCGGCGATATCCCCAATAGCCACGCTAAAGGCTCCGGCACCGGTTGTGATATCCACGCCGGGATTGAAGGCGCCATTCCCCAAACCGAAGAACAAAGTCACCCTCCCCCCGGCCACGGTCGCCACGGCCACATCCAGATTCCCGTCGGCATTGAGATCTCCGACCGCCTGATAGTAGGGCTGGCTCGGAGTCACATAGTTCGTCAACGCGGTGAAGCGACCGGTCCCATCACCCAGCAAAATCGCCATGCGCGCCGCCTGATAAAGGTCGACACTTAGGTCGAGCTTCCCGTCCTTGTTGAAATCGGCGAGTGAGAATCCGACCGGCCCGCTCCCTACCGGAACGTTGGTCAGATTGATGAAGCTCGAGTCGGGCTGGCCTAAGAAGACAGACAGGGTGCCGTCATCAAAATTATTCACCACCAGATCGATGTTGGCATCGCCGTTCAGATTGGTTGCCACCAGGTGGTGGGCCTTGGAACCCTTGGACAACCGGTAGGTTTCCTGGAAGCTGCCGTCCAAGGCGGCACCCGGCAGGCTGCCTGTGACCGGGGTAGCCAGACCCAAAGTCCCGTTGGTGCGTCCCTCGATTCCAAAGCCGGAAACAGGAACTACCGCAAACCGCCGGACGAAGCTCGCAGCCAAGGCGTTTCCAAACCGATCCTTAATACTTGGGGTGACCGAAAAGCGGTAGGAACCGTATTGAAGCGGACCGTCCACCACAAAGAACGAAACGTTGGTGCCCCGCGCGTAGGTGTTCAGCCTCAGCCGGTACAGCAAGTCGTCCCCGGTGTCGAAGAGTCCGTCCGTCCCCGAGGCGCGCAGGTCAAATCCGTTCAAGCGGTCCGAGGCGTAGGGATCCAACGAGGAGGCCAGACCGTCTCCGTCCGCATCCGGGAGTTGGGGAACTTCAATTAACCCTCGGCGTTGCGTGCGGATAACATCATCGTACCATCCGCCGCCAGGAATCGCCAAGACGGCCCCGTCGGCGCCGCCATTGTTATCAGGCTGCCCGTTCTGCCAATTAACATAACCGGGAGCCCCGGAGCCCACCCACGAGAATGAATTCTCGGCGGATCGGTCGTTGTAACCGATCCAGAGATCGCCGGTCGCAGCGGCCGAGAACGTTCGAGCCAGGAACGCGTTCTGATCAGCGCTGGTGACGCGCGCCAGGTGACCACCTAAGGAGACCGCCAAGGATTCGGCATCGATCCAGCTCAAGGCCGTGTCGGAAACCACGAACTGGCGGGAGCCCTGGGTATAGACCACCCGGTTCAGCAGGTTGATCTGGGGATCCAGCTCCTCGTTGAATCCCACGACGAAGCTCTGCACGAGATTGCTAATAGAGGCGCTTTCCGAAGGCAGAGTCGTGGTGACAACCTGCAGGGACTTGGCTTCCTGGAGGTTCAGACGCAGGAGGTACTGAGCAGCCAGCGGGGCAGACGACGGGGCGGCGGTGCCTGAAGGAGACCAAACCGGGAACCCGATCAGAGCGCCCTGATTGGAGTTCGGAGTCGCGTCCGCCGCCACCGCACCCACGCCGTCATCCAGACGCCAGTAGGCGGCGAGCCCGGGCTCGGTGCCGACCAGACGCAGGGAGCGTGCGCTCGCAATCTCATTGGAAGCCCGCGCCACAGTCCAAACTCGGATCTCATCCAGCTTGCCGGCAAAATGATGATTCACCCCATCGCCCACGGAATCGGCCCCCAAGTGCAGCGGCCGCGTGTCGTAGTTGATCGACGTGTTGACCGTGCCTGCCGTCACGGTCTGGCCATCTACATAGAGCGATTGGAGATTGGCGGCATCATCGAACACATAGGCCAGGTGGTACCAACGTCCAATCTCAGGAACCCAAGGCACGCTCAACGTCGGGCCGCCGGAGATGTAGCCTCGAAGGACTCCTTCGGGCTTGCTATACCAAAGGGCATAGGAATTGTCGTCGCCGTTGCCCAGTCCTTTGGCGACCAGGACATCAGCATCCACCGGAGCGGCGAAATTCACCCAGCATTCGAGTGTGAGGTTGGCCGGACGAAGGGCGGGCGCGTCCGGCACCCGCACATATTGGTTGAGGCCGTTGAACAACAGGGAGCTTCCCGGCGTGCCGCCAAACGTTTGGGCAGGCGGCAGGGGATCGGCCAGAATACGGGCCGAGTAGTTGCCTCCTGGACCGACAGGAACCACATAGCTCAGGTTGGTGGAACCAGAGGCGGAGGAGGATTGCACTTGGCCGGAGCCGTCCAAAACCGAGAGCACGCCACGAACCCCGGCGGAGGAGGGTTGCTGGAGGCCCAGATTGATAGTGGTGCCAGCCTCGAGGAACCCAAGGTCGAAGTGATCCCCAAGCGCATCGCCGTAGCTAAGGTACCCGGCCATCACGCCAGTCAGCTGGCTGTTGGTGGATACAAAGGAGGGATAGTTCGCTCCCGCGATGGTGTTATTGTCCTCCACCTCAAACCCGATCGTGGCAGGCACCCGAGTGACCCGGATGCGATACTCTCCACGATAGCCATGATTCTCCGTGACTCGCACGAAGAAGGTGCCTTTCTGCGCCAGCGTCAGCGGAGGAGACTGCCCCCAGCCACTGCTGGTGGCGTAGAAGGTGTTCAGAATGACATCATCGTATCGATACAGATCAACCCGGAGTCCCGAGTTGCTGGGAGCACCCGGCACCTCAATCGCCACCACCACTCGTTCGCCAGCCTGCCCGAAAAACTGATAGTAGTCCTGATCCGCACCAGTGGAGAGCGTGCCCCGGGCGAGATGGGTTCGAACGCCGGAGCCCGCGGGATCTTCGGCGGGCGCGAGATTTGGCAACCCGTAGTAAGCCGACAACAGCCGCGAGGAATAGCGGCTCAACACGACATCCTGACGACCGTCCGCGTTGAAGTCGGCGATCGCGGTGCCGATCGGACTATTTCCCAGAGGGTAGACTTTAGGATCTTCAAAACCACCGGCGCCGTTGTTGATGAGCAGCGACCAGTTGCCGCTTCCATAACCCGGGACCAAGACATCCAGTCGTCCGTCGCCATCGAAGTCACCCAACCCGAGATGATAGGGATCGGACACTCCAGAGCTGTAATCCACACGGGCCAGGAAGGTCCCGTCACCTTTGCCCAGCAGAACGTTCACCGTGTCATCTCCCACGGCGGCGGAAACAACATCCAGCAAGCTGTCTCCATTCACATCTCCGATCGCCACCGCCCGAGTGCCGGCTCCCGAGGGATAATTCACTGCTGGTTGGAAGGTGCCATCACCTTTACCCAAGAGGGCAGCAACGTTGCCAGAGGTGCTGGTCGCCACCAGATCCACGTGGGCATCGTTGTTGAGTTTCCCAGCCGCCACCTGCATCACATTGCCGGTCACGGGATACGAGACCGGCGGGGCAAAACCGCCGTTGCCATTGCACAGCAGCACAACGAGCGATCCGCCATTGAAATTCGGCACGGCGAGATCCGTGAAACCATCGTTGTTGAAATCAGCCCCGACATGCTGGTAAGCCCCCGGCGCGCCGGTGATGGGAGTTCCCACAACCCAACCGCCCGGCACTCCCAAAGCCAAGACGACCGACGCCCCGTTGTAGCTCGTCGCCGCCAGGTCCGGAAGAGTGTCGTTATTGAACCTGCCCACCACCACGGACACGGCATCGTTGATGCCCGTGAGGTTGGTGGATGCGATTAACTGTCCGGTTCCGTCGTTGGTGTAAATCATCACCCCACCCGCTCGCTGAGCGACAGCCAGGTCCGGGCGACCATCACCATTCAGGTCGGCGGCCGCCATGAACTCTGGGTTGTTAGATCCGGTGAGATTGTAGGCAAAACCGAGAGTGCCGCTGGGATTCCCGTTGCCAGGGTTGAGGAACAACGCTGCTTTGCCGGCTACGTCATTGCCGCGGGTCTCCATAAAATAGCCCGGCGGGTTGGTGATCGTGAAGGTGAGCTGGAAGGTGCTGGCCAGACCATTTCCGATCCGGTCGCTAAGACCAGTGCTCACACGAAGCCGCGTCAGGCCGGGCTGAACCGGACCATCCAATATCGAATAGCTCGCGGACAACCCGGTTGAGTAAGCATCCGGAACGATGGGATAGATCGCATCGTCGGCTGTGTTGAAGTTCCCGTCCGGTCCCGCACTGCGCAGCTCGTAAACCGAGGAGTTGGTCACCGCAACCGGGCTCATATCCTCCGAGAAACCGAGCGTAAACCGGTCGAACAGCGTAGCGGCGGAACCGCCTTGCGCTGGAAAACTGGTCGAAGTGATCTGAGGCGGAACACTGTCGCTGACTGCGATATCCAGGACGTACTGGCTTCGGAGATCGGCGTTGGTCGACGTGACCCTCACCAAATAATTCGTGCTCGCCTGAAGCAGAAAGTTCAAGGAGTTACCAGCCACCGTCGCCACCGGCTCAGTGCCGGCGAGCAGGCTCAGAACCACCCCCTGCGGCGCCAAAGTGGAGCCATCGGGATAACGCGCGGTCACACTGACCGAGTTGCCGGCATTGAGATTCAACAGCGCGAACAGGTCGACAGCACCCAGGGTGGTTCCCGCGACACGACCCTGGGCCAGCCCAGCCCCGAAGGTCAGGGTCAACGGGGTGGCTTGGGCAATCGTATCGTTCGGCTCAGCCTCGAGTTGAGCACTACGACCCAGATCCACTCTCAGCCGGTAGGCTGCCGGACGCTGATCCGACCACACCCGAACAAAGTAAGTGCCCGGGGAACCGAACCGATACCGATCGATGCCCACAACTCCATCAGCTCCGCCTCCGACACTGGCCAAGTTCGAACCCGAAACCGTCTGGAGTTGCATCTGAGGATTGGTACCGGCTCCCAACGTCTCGAGGCGCAGCGTGACGACATCCCCCACCTCGGCATCGAACCGCCAATAATCCACATCGCCCGCAGCGCTGAAGATGCCAGACCCAATGGCGGTCTGGAAACCAGAGCCCGCCGGGGTCTCGATCATGCTGAGGTCCGAGGCCGTCGCGATGCTGTCGCTACCCGGAGTCTCCAACCGACCCGGCGACGGATGGACGATGGTGAAATCCTGGGTGAAGGGCGTCACTGCCACGCCATTGGTATCCACCAAACCCGCTCCGCTGGAGAACCGGTAGCGCGCTGGCTGCAGGGGAACGGCGCCCAAAATGGTGAACTGAATGCTCCGGCCGGTGTTGAAGGCGGGGACCAGCGCGGCCGAGAGTCCGACCGTGACATCATCCCCGTCCCCGAGCGTGGAGTTGGGGCCGGCGGAACGGAGGGACCAGTTAGCCAGGTTGGTCGCTGCGGCAGGTTGCAAAGGGCGGGAAGCGGCCACCGTGAATCGATCCAGCGCAATGGATTGGGTGGTGCCGGGCGTCGGCAGGGTGGTGGAGCTGATGATGGGAGCCCCGGCCGCAGCCGTGGAGCGAACGCGGACATTGTCGATACCCCAGGATTCGTCCCCCAGCTCCTGCAAGTTCAAGCCCCAGAAGCGCAGCACCGAGACTGAGTTGGACGGCACGAAGGTCAGCTCAATGTTCCGATAGATGGCATCCACATAGGAAGGCACGAAACCGAAGGCCGCACGTCCTTCGTCCGGCGAGCGTGGAAAGGTTTGGACGCCACCCGGGGGATTGCCATTGTAGTTCGCGAAACTTTCCCGGAAGAGAAGCTGATTGTCCGCCCAGACGCCGAGCACGTCGCCGCTGGAGGTGTTTCCTCCATCCAAAGAATCCAGGGCATAGAAGTCAAAACCCAGCGTGTAGGAGGTGCCGGGCGAAAGTCCGGTGAGCGTGAGCAGAACGTCGTCACTGCCCAAGCGACCTAGAAATCGGCTGAAGCGCATGGGTTCGCTGCCGTCGGTGAGACGAAGCGACCAACCGGCTCCTGCCCCCGACTCAAAATCAGTAAAATAAGGAACCGGAACGCCCGTTACCGCTGGGATGCATTTTCCGGAAGAGCCGGCCGCTTGGATGGATTGAATCTCGGCAAGCGACAGCGGCCGGTTGTAGAAACTGATCTCGTCCATCACGGCACTGCTGAAGTAATTGCAGCCACCGTGCTGGCCGATGACCGGAGCGCTCGAGGTCACGGGAATCGTGACCGAGACCGAGGCGGCACCCACAGCCACTCCATCCAGATAGAGCCGCATATTTTGGTTGGTTTGGGATCCATCGAACACGGCTGCCACGTGATGGAACTGGCCGTCGTTGGGAATTCGATTGGTGGAATCCAGCCCGACGCCTCCAATGCTGAAGTACAGCAGGCCGACCTTTGCCGGGCCTTGGTGCCCCTTGTACACTCCAAACTGATAAGCGACCGTGGAGCACCCTTCGCGTTTGGACAGAATCGTGTCCAACTTGTCCCCCGACACCGCAAAATTTGGTTGGATCCAGCATTCGATGCTGAACTGATTGTTGGTGGGCGACCAGACCGGGCTCTCGGGCAGATACATGACACTCGAGGGATCATCCCGAAAGGCGAAGCCTTGGCCGGCGAAGGCATTGGTGATTGTCACGCCGGCGCCCATGAGACCATGGAGTCCGCTTACCGGCTCCAGTGCGCTGCCATTACCCGAATACAGGGTGGCGAGGCCGACGGGCGGAGGAAGGCAGGCGGCCTGGACGGCGGTCAGAGGCACTAGCAAGGGGGCCGCGATCAACCCAGGCAGAAGAACACGAACCAACAACAGCCTACAAAGCATTCTCGGTAACATAAAGGCAACGTCTACTGGCACACATCGGCAACCATCCCAGCAGGCCAAGATCTTGATCATCAATTGGCCAGCTAAACCCGCCAGCCGTGGACGCTGGGGGTCCTGATGGTTCTCCGTGCTATCCCTCATCAACTGGCCCCACCTAGGGGCCGTTGAAACCATCGTCAAAATCCGTTTTGACTGGAGAGCGACTCTGGAATATCGGGAATTCGCTGGTGTCCTGGAACTAGACATCCAGCGTGTCGGTTATACTTCAGTCCGGGCGGTCTCACAAGTCGGAAGTGAAGTCAGCCGCTAGAAATCTCCAGGGCCGGCCTTGAGCAAGCCACTCGTTCAGCCGATGATGAGGCAGCATCTGAGACGGAGAAGCCGTGCGAATCGGAGCTTTCATTTCGGGGGTTGCCATCACCTTATCATTAGGTGCCTGGCCGCTTGGTGCTGCGGGAGCGGTTGCCAGCCCGCCCGTTAAACGCCTTTCGATTTGGAGGTCGGGCCAAATCCAAGAGTGGGGAGTGGATCCGACTCCCTTGCCAACGCCGCAGGAGCCCGCGACTGGGGCAAAGCCTGGAGGTGTGGTAAGGCACCATTGGGTCATGCGCCCCGTCGGAGTTCCTCACACGCAGCAAACCAAAGCCACTTTCGACGGTCGCCTGCTGGTCCGGTTGTTCGAACCCGCTCAAGCTCCAGGCATCTTCCGCGAGCTAGGCGTCGGCGAATGGCATCCAATAGCGTCGCGGCAACATTATTTTATGGTGGATGCCGGATCTCCCGATGCCGGGCTGGAACTCGCTCGCAAGCTCATGTCGGCCGCGGAGGTCGCTCAGCTCGAACCGGTCCTAGCCCGCCAGCGCAGTCGGAAGACCGAGCCCAACGATCCCCTTTTTCCCCGACAATGGCACCTCCGCAACACCGGTCAGTCTGGAGGATTGCCGGGCATCGACCTGAACTGCCTTCCGGTGTGGCAGCAAGTCCGGGGCGAAGGCGTTACGATTGGTATTGTTGATGATGGCTTGCAATCCACCCACCCTGACCTGAGTCCGAACCTGAGCGATCTACCGGGCTGGGACTGGAATGACGGAGACGGGGATCCAAGCCCCGGCAACCTCGATGAGGACATTCACGGAACCCAAGTTGCGGGGTTGATCGCTGCCCGCGAAGGGAATGGCATCGGAGTAACCGGGGGAGCGCCTCGCTCTCAGCTGGTAAGCTTGCGGTTAATCGCTGCCCCCACCACCGATTCCGCGGAAGCGGAAGCCTTGCTGTACCTCAATGATCGCCTGGCCGTCAAAAACTGCAGCTGGGGAGCCCCGGACGGAACGGGCCTGCTGGAGGGTATCGGGCCTTTGGCCACCGCAGCCCTTCAGGACGCCGCAGAACTCGGGCGGGGTGGCCGTGGGAGCCTGATCGTGTTTGCCGGAGGCAACGGGCGCGGGGTCGGCGACAATGCCAACTATGACGGCTTCGCCAACTCCCCCTACACGATCGCGGTGGGATCGGTAAACGATCACGGTACTCAAACCTCTTACGGAGAGCCGGGCGCGTGCTTGGTGGTATCGGCTCCTTCCGGCAGTTCCGGACTGCCTCGACTCACCACGACCGATTTGCTCGGACTCGACGGCGCAGCTTCGGGAGACTACACCACCAACTTTACCGGCACCTCGGCGTCCGCCCCTCTGGTCTCGGCGACCCTGGCTTTGATGCTGTCGAAGAATCCTCAACTGGGCTGGCGGGACGCTCAAGAAATTCTGATTCGGTCCGCAGTGCGCAACGACCCCTCAGATCTTGATTGGCAAACCAATGGGGCGGGACTTCATTTCAACCACAAATATGGAGCGGGGTTGGTGAATGCGGAGGCTGCAGTCGTCTTGGCGGCGCAGTGGCAGCCCTTGGGGGACCGCGAGCAGACAGCCATCGAGCGGTCGAACCTCGACCTGTCCATTCCGGACAACCAAGCCACTGGGTTGCGCGTCTCCCTTCCAGTGATGGCTCCCCGCTTTAGGGTCGAACACGCCACCCTGCAGGTGCAGTTGACCCACGATGACTGGGGCGATCTGCACCTCCTGTTGAAATCCCCTAGTGGCAT
Organism: Verrucomicrobiales bacterium; assembly: GCA_016793885.1. Lineage (NCBI taxonomy): Bacteria > Pseudomonadati > Verrucomicrobiota > Verrucomicrobiia > Verrucomicrobiales > Verrucomicrobiales bacterium. The sequence continues at coordinate 11,513 of JAEUHE010000039.1, read as the reverse complement.
GACCAGCCTGCTGGCCGAGCCTCATTCGCCAGCGTTCGGCACCACCCTGAACTGGACCTTTTTGTCGGTGCGGCACTGGGGGGAACCGGCCGAAGGAGAATGGGTCGTCGAACTGGCTGACCGCCGCTTTCTGAATACCGGCCAGCTAACCCGCCTCAAGCTGGAGCTGTTCGGCACCTTCCTTCCCCCGGAGCGTCCCGCCCTGGTGGGTCGAACGCTCCCTAGCGGGTTTGAACTTTCCTTTCGCGGCGAAACTGGCGTCACGTATCAGATCCAACGGTCAGCGACCATCGACGCTTGGGAGACCATCGTCACCCTCTCTGGCACGGGTGGCGAGTCGAGCTACCTGGACGCGGATCCGCCGGCAGCTCAGCGCTTCTATCGGATTGTCATCTCCACTCCCGGGCGTTGAACCTAAAACCGGAAATGAACTCACCGCGGATTTCTCGGATGACCCGGATCCGCAAAGACTTGCTCATGAATACCCAGGATCTGGGAAGGTGGAGAGAGCCACGGCGAGAAGCGCTCAGGGATAACCCACGCGGAGAGGCCCTCATCGGGGTTCAGCTTCCGTCTGCAACGCAGCCTCGGGCCGCTGTGGGCTCGACGGAGTCTCTCCCTACCCCCCGCCCCCCACCCAGACAAGAGTCCCAATTAACTGCTTGCCGCCTCAGAAGGGGTCAGGCTTAATCTCCTCGTCTTTTGCCAGGGCCCATGGAATGGGGACTTACGAACCCCGCCAGGGCAGGAATGCAGCAACGGCAGTTTGCTCTCCATCCGCCGTGGTCACCCTGGCTTTTTATTTTTTTGACGGGGCCGCACATGTCATATCAGGTCATTGCGAGAAAGTATCGCCCGCAACGGTTCGCCGATGTCGTTGGCCAGGAGCATGTCACCCAGACGCTGGCCAATGCCATTGCGCAAAACCGGATTGCTCATGCGTATCTGTTTTGCGGCCCGCGAGGAACCGGCAAAACGACGGTCGCACGCATCTTCGCGAAATGCCTGAACTGCACGGGGGGGCCCAGTGTGGACTTCAGCGATGACGACGAAAGATGCCAGGAGATTACCGAGGGGCGTTCGCTGGACGTGCTAGAAATCGACGGTGCCAGCAACAACGGCGTCGACCAGGTGCGGGAACTGCGCGACACGGTTAAATTCGCTCCCGCCTCCTCAAAGTTCAAAATCTTCATCATTGACGAGGTTCACATGCTCTCAACCGCGGCCTTCAACGCCCTGTTGAAGACCTTGGAGGAGCCACCGGCACATGTGAAGTTCATGTTTGCCACCACGGACCCGGAGAAAGTCCTTCCCACGATCCTCTCGCGCTGCCAGCGCTTTGATCTCCGCCGCATACCTGTGGCCCTGATTGTTAAGCACCTGGCCCATATCTCGAAGCTGGAAAAAGTCGATGCCAACGAAGCCGCGCTTCACGCGATCGCCCGGGGAGCCGATGGCGGCATGCGTGACGCCGAGTCCGCTCTCGATCAGCTGATCAGTTTTTGCGGGAACCACATCGAGGAGGGAGATGTGCTCTCCATGTTCGGGCTCACCTCCCACGCCCAGGTTCTAGCCATCGCGATGGGGATCTTGCGAGCAGATGCCGGCGCGGTGCTACGCGAGCTGGATGCCCTGTGTCGTCATGGGAAGGATCTCACTCGACTGCTTTCGGATGTGCTCAGCCACTTTCGCAACCTTCTGGTCTATCAGGTTTCAGGCGGTGATCTCAGCTTGCTCGAGGTATCAGAGACCGAAGGAGCCGGGCTTCGCGAGCATGCGGCCCTAGCCAGCGCTGAAGTCCTCACGCGCATGATGGAGGTACTCACTGAGTCCGAGGGACGGATGCGTGAAGCGGCTTCCAAAAAGATTTTTCTCGAAGTTGCCTTCTTGAAGGCGATCCAAGCTCGGAATTCGCTGGGCATCAACGCCGTTCTGGAACAGCTCAAGCAACTCCGCTCACAAGGCTCCGCTGCCCCTCGTGGTTCCTCGGCGGCTACTCCGGCAGCTCCGGCGGCGGCGGTTGCGAGTGCGGCACCGATGGCGGCGCCGGCGGCGATTCAGCGGCCAGCGCCTCCATCATCCTCGCCCGCCCCGCGGGCTGCCGCTGTGCCCGCCGCGGCTGCGTCGGCCCCAGCTGTCCCGGCGGAGATCATCGACGCGGGATCTGCTTCCAAAGCTGCACCTCCATCGACCGGGCCGGCGGATCTCGAGGCCCTGTGGCCCCAACTGCTGGAGGCGGTGGGTCGCGTGAGCCCGTTTACGCGCAGCTACCTGCTCGAAGCGTTCCCGGTCTCGCATGTAGGGAGCATTTTTACCATTGGCTTTGAACCCGAGTTCGCCGACCACATTGAGCTCGTCAACAACAGCAAGAACATCGAGCTTCTCCAGACCAAGCTCAAGGAGCTGGGCCGGCCGGGAACCTACGTTAAATTCGTCAAGGCGACGGCTCCCGCGGACCGGGCCAAACCCGCTCCCACGCCGGCACCTGAACCTCAACGAGCGACTCCTGCACCATCACAACCGTCCCCAGCGACGCCCAACGGGGCTCCCCCCCCGGCCGCTCGAGCGGCCGCCACACCGCCACCTGCGCCTCCCGTGCAGCTCAATCCAACTGACTTCAAGGACGACCCTCTGATTCAGAAGGCGCTGGAACTCTTCCGCGGTCGCATTGTCGAAGTTCGCTCCTGATCCCAGGTCTATCTTCCTTTCAAACAACCCCTAGAAGATCACCCTATGTCGAGTATTGGAAAAATGATGAAGCAAGCTGCGCGCATGCAGCAGCAGATGCAAGAAGTGCAGGCAGGCTTGGTTAACCTGACCGCCGAGGGAACCAGCGGGGGCGGGGCCGTGAAGGTCGTTGCCCGCGGGGACAGCACCATCGCTTCGATCAAGATCGATCCCCAAGCCGCCGCCTCCGGCGATGTGGGCATGCTGGAGGACCTGGTCCTTCTTGCCGTCAACCAGGCCTTGAACCGATCGCGCGATATCGCCAACGCCGAGATGAGCAAGGTCACGGCCGGAATGAACATCCCCGGTCTCATGTAGGCAGGAATTCGTGAGCGTCTTACCCGAAGCCATCGCCCGCCTCCAGGACGAACTGAGCAAGCTACCCGGTATCGGCCCTCGTTCGGCCGAGCGGCTGGCCTTGCACGTGGTGCAGACGGAACCAGCTTCCATCCGCCGATTGGCCGAGGCGCTCAACACCGCTCGCGAGAAGGTCCACCTGTGCGGCATTTGCGGGGCGCTGACCGAAGCCACCCCCTGCCCCATCTGCGCCAGCACCTCGCGCGACGGCGCGCTCGTTTGCGTGGTGGAGCGGGCGGTCGATATCCTCAGCCTGGAAAAAGCCGGCAACTTCCGGGGGCGCTACCATGTTCTCGGGGGGCGTCTTTCCCCCCTGAATGGGGTAGGACCCGAGGACCTGCGCATCGTCCAGCTGGAAAACCGCCTCAGCACGGAGCCGATCCGAGAGATTGTCCTCGCTCTCGCCACCGATGTGGAAGGCGATGCCACCAGCCATTATCTAGCCAAACGGCTGAGCCCGCGGGGCATTCGAGTCACCCGGATCGCCCATGGTCTGCCGGCGGGCACCGGACTCGAGTTCGCTGATGAGCTCACGCTTCATCGAGCGCTCGAAGGACGCCGCGAGCTGACCTAGGCATCCACCCACTCGTTTCCAACCTTAACACGAAGCCGCGAACCGATGTCTCAACCCTCGATCAAGTCTCCCCAAGTGGTCGTTTTCGACCTGGGCAAAGTTCTGTTGGAATTCGACTACTCAATCGCCTCCCGCCGTCTCGCCGAAAGTGGCGTCAGAAACGTTGAGCAAATTCGAGAGCTTATTCTCCAACCTCAGCTCCTCTACCGGTTTGAAACCGGATTAATGACCGAGCAGGAGTTTTACCAAGCGGTGAGCCAGGCCACCGGATTCCGCGGGAGCTTCGATGAATTCGTGGATATCTTTTCCAACATCTTCGAGCCGATGCACGAGATGATCGAGCTTCACGCCGCCATCCGCGGTTTGGGGATCCCCACCTTCATTTTTTCAAACACGAACAACATCGCCATCCCGCATATTCGGAAGGCCTATCCGTTCTTCTCGAATTTCAACGGATACATCCTCTCCTATGAGCATGGCTCCATGAAACCGGATGCCAAACTCTACGAGGTGGTGGAGCAGATGACCGGATGCCGCGGGAGCAATATTCTCTATATCGATGATCGACCGGAGAACATTGAGACGGGAGTCCGACGCGGCTGGCAAGTGATCCTGCAGGAAGATCACCAGCGCACTCGAGCACAGGTTCAAGCCCGCGGCTTGAAGGTTTAAGCCGAAAAGCGGTAGAGGCCCCGAACCCGCAGGGTTCAAAGAAATTTAGCCGGGGGTGCTCGCACCCCCGGAAACTGTTAAAAGTACGCAGCATCGCGCAGCGATGCCACCGGCTTCTGAAACCTGCGTTGTCCGATTCAACCTGGAAAAAACAGTTGAAGGAAACCACAAAGAACACAGAGAAAACAGGTTGAAAAAACCTCTTTGAACCCTGTGGGTTCTCGGCTTCGGCCTCAGGAACTCGTGCGAAGAAGTGAGAATCTCCTCCAACTTGTCTATAGTCCCCAATTTTGGAGGTAAAGAAGATCACCCATCATCGCTCTTCGCGGTGACTCAATACGCTCGTTCACACATTGGGCATGCATGGGCTCGACGGAGTCTCTCCCTACCTGGTTGAGGTTGCCCCGTCTCACGGTGGCGTCTTAATCCGGTAGTATCGGGCCGGCCCCTTTCCGGCAAGGCTGTCGTTGACCACCATCTGCTCCCCGTCACCGATCCGGATCACCAGATTGGACCAAGCTCCTCCTGGAATCCCGGTCGACCACTGAACCGCGTAACGCGCGAGCGGCATGGTTTGAAAACTGAGACGTACGCTCTGCCCCACCTGCTCGATGGAACTAAATCGCGGCGCCTCCAACGACTCCTTCATCGCCGCAAGCAACGGATGACGTTGGGCCAAAGGCGATGAGGCCTGATAATCCTGGCTCAACTCCCAGATCATCACACCGCCAAGCCCCCGGTTACGAGCATAGCTTACCTTCGCTCGGCAAGATCGCTCGTCATCATAGGCGACAAACAGATCCTCACTCGAACCCGGGTTATTAACGGTCAGATAGGGAGCGTAGGCATTCGGATCCCATCGATAGCGCGCCGCCGTGTAGTGATTCGCCATGATCTCACGGAACGCCACCGCAGTGACCTCCGGAGCAGATGTCCATCCCTGGCGAGGCAAGGTCGCCCCTCCAGCCGGAAGTCCCGTTCCACCCTTCCAGACAATCCCATAGAATGGGATGCCAAGTCCGAGTTTGGCGGGCTGAACACCGGCCGAGATGAATCGATTGATCAGGCCGTCTGCCGAAGTGATCAAACCGCCGGTGCTGGGAAACCGAAAGCCGCCGTCGAACAAGGCCGCATTGAACCAGGTGACCCAACCCGGCCATGGGCCGGCCATGTCGTAGGTCATCACGTTAATCTGATCGAACTCCCCCTGAACCGAACTGAAGAGAGCGGGTTGCTCCGCAGCCGCAGCCGTGAGCAATGAACCAGGCTTCCTTTGAGTCAAAGTCGAGCGCAACCCGCGAATCAGGTTTTGGTAGGCGGGGGTATCAGACTCATCCAGCGGTTCCCAATCCACATCCAGTCCATCGTAACCCTTCGAGGTGACGAACGTCACCAGGCGATTGATGAAGCCGGCGAGCTTGGCAGGTTGAGTTGCTCCGCGAAAACCCGCGGATGTTCCGGCCCCGCCCACGCAGACCAAAACCTTTACTCCGGCGGCATGCCCACGCGCTACGCTGTCGGTGATATGACTGGACGTCAGACTCAGAGTCTCGGTGTCCAGTGTTCCGTCGACTCGGGGAATCACCGCGAAATGGATAACGTGGCTCAGCGCCGAATAGTCAATCGCACTCGCAGGCATTTGGCCCTGCGTCCAGCCCGGATGATACCCCGTGCTCCACAGATCCCGCGCCGAGGCATTGCCTCCCCAGAGACACAGCGCCGCGAATAACAGAGAAACGAGGAGCCCGGAGGTGAACTGCTGTTTCGGATTCATGCACCCGGGAGAGGGGAGGCCGGCCGCACCAAGCGAGCCGCAGACGCGTCGATCCAACCCGCGTCCGGAAGCGCATACGGCCGGAACACTTCGAGATAGCCCTGCTGCTCGTTGTAATAGATCGCCTTGTGCAGCCCCAAGGTGCTGGCCTTGGGAGTGTCGATCAGACTGGCAGAATCGTTGGCGCTCATCTGGAACAGCACCCGCATCTCGAACTCGGTGAGCGTCTTGCGGTTCAGGCAACGGTTCACGTTGTTGTAGGTGTCGCAAGTAGCCATGACATGCAGGCCCAAGGCAGGCCCCTCGGAGATGAGCCGGGTGAACTGAGCGCCGGTGTTCGGAGCCTCGCTGTCGTCAGTGGAGAAACTGAATTCCTCCTCATTGCGCAGGCGTTTAAACTTCTGCAGATCGTGAACCAAGGTGAGGATGAGGGGTTCCGCAGCCAGATCAGTTGATTCGGCCCGACGTTTCAGTTCCTCTGTCAGCTCATTCATGACCTGAGCCGCATCGCCGTTTCCGACCAACGTCACCTGCTGCGGCAGCGCCCGGGTCAAACGTTCGATGTACTCCCGTTCAGGGGTGCCCGGAGCCGCTGCGTCGAACAGATAAACCCGCAACGCTCCCGCCGGGGACTGAGCGGCGAGGGAGAGGATCGCGGCTGTGACAATGGCTAGAACCGCTTCTTCGCGCTGCCCCACCAGCAACAAATTATTGCCGCTTTGCCGCTGGAGGATCGCCTCGGTCGGACCTTTGATCGCATTGGGCGCCCCGAGCCACACCCGCGGGCTGCGGGAAGGAAGCACCCGATCCTGCGCCAAGCAGGCGCGCAAGGGCTCGTTCTCCGCCAAGTCAGCCGGCGCATCCCCTTCGAAGACGAAAGGACCCGGATACACCCGGGAGGACTCCGCCGCCTTCCGCCGGACTTTCAACAACGCGGCATCGCGCTCCTCGTCAGAGATCCAAACGGCTTGGAAAGGACTGTTGCCCTCAGGGGTGCCGGCGCTGTCGTTGTAAATGCCCTCCCCGGGACGCGAGAGCAAACGCGGCGCCGAATTGTTCTCATCCATGATCAGATAAGAATCCGCCTCATTGCACTGCAGTGCAATTCGGATGACCATCTGACCCAGGGTCGCCCGGGCAACCGTGTAAGCGCCACCCAGGGTCTGGGATCCCAGGATGACATGAATGCCGAACGCACGGCCTTGGCGCACAATTCGATCCAGAAGCAACGAAGCTCCTTGCGCCACCTTGTCGTCCTCCACAAAGAACTCCTGAAACTCATCAATCAGCAAGAGGGTCCTGGGCATCGGCTCGGTGCCGCCCGATCTCTTGTATCCGGCCACATCCTGAACGCCGAGCTTGCGGAACAGATCGCCGCGGCGCTTGAGTTCCTCGTCCAAACGCTGCAACACACTCAGCCCAAACTCGCGATCGCTCTCGATCGCCACGACGCGGGCATGCGGTAGCTTCTGGGTGGCATAACACTTAAACTCAACGCCCTTCTTGAAGTCGACCAGGTAAAACTCCACTTGATCGGGACTGCACCACAAAGCCAGATTGGTGATCACCACATGGAAAAGCGTGGATTTGCCGGAGCCCGTTTTACCGGCCAGCAACGCGTGCTGGCGAGTGCCCTTGCCGATGGCCAGGTATTGCAGTTTGGTGGCGCCAGTTCTGCCGATCGGCACCCGCAGTTCAGAGGTGGTCTCCTGCGTCCACATCTCGGCATCGGGCGGCGTCACGTGGGAGAAGGGGACTTCCACCCGATTCGAATCGCGGCTAGCTCGTCCCATTTTGTGAACAAACTCAACGGCGAGAGTGGCGTCGGGTCCCGAATCCAAAGCGACCTGCGTGCCCGGCAGGACGTTGCCGGTAAAGATCAGATCAGCCGATCGGACCGTCAGGGCGACACTGGCTTTGCGCAGATCGTCTGCAACAAAATCCTGCGGAAGCGGCAGCCGCCTATCCCAGTGGATGAGCGTGTAGACGCCGCAACGGGCCCCGCTCGTGGCAATACTCATAAGGCGTCGTACCGCGGTCTCGCTAAAGCCGCTGGGGAAGTCGGCCACAACCAGGAAAAGATACTTCTCGGCAATATTGCCAGCCTCCCGATTGTAATCCGCGATGGTCTGGTACTCGTTGCGCAGATACATCTGGATCACCTTCTCCATATGCGCATTCAGATCCGCGAGCTTTTGCTCGAGCTGTTCGGTCTGAGTCCAGATCCGACCGTTGATCAAGTGCTCCTCGTGATCGGCGAGATGCATGACACCCGCGAAGTTCTGTCCCAACCCGACCGGATCGAACACCGTGAAGTTAACCTTTCCCGGAGGTGCGGTGGAGAGCAACCGCAGCATTAAGTTGTTGAGCGAAGCAACAGCCTCATCGCGTCCGGTTTCGGACGTCTCGAACAAAATGGAACCCTGGCCGGGATACACCAACTCGAGTGGCGCCAGCAAACGGGCTGGCCCGGGAAAAGCCAACCGTGGATCCTTGGGAAGGCCCTTGGCGAATGTCGACACGTCGACTCGGAGTTCCCCCAAGCGAGCGGACGGAGACAACTCCAGCGGCGGCTTCCAGGCGGCCAGAAATCGGGCATCCCAGGCCGGAAACAAGGTCGTCGAGAGCTGCTGCTGCGCGTTGACTTCGGCCAAAAGGGCGGGAATGCGGCTCTTCCAGTTCGACTCCAGCTGTGCCCATTGCGCATCATGCTCCGCCTTGAGCCGCTGCTCCTTCTCAGTACAGACCGCCTGCAGCTCCTGTTGCCGAGCATCCGCCATCCCCTGAAGCTTGCCCAAAACCTCCGCGGCTTGACGCTCGTGGCGGCTCAGGTGAAGCCGGTGCAATCGCTCGTTCGTCTCGAAGGCCCTGGTCTCCTTGGCCTGCAGCCGGGCGGGCCAGCTCTCGCGCCAAGAGCCGGCATCGGCCAGAGCCTGCGTCCAATCCTGCTCGATGGCCTGAACTCGGGTCTGGTAGGTGTTCTCGATCCGCTCACGGTCGGCAGTCCGCCGCTGATCGGCCTTGACCAAGCCTAGCTCGATCAGGCGCCGTGAATTCAAACATCCCAGGGCAATCTCCCGAGCCACCGGATCTCCCTGTCGACGGCCCAACAGATGAAGCACGAGCCCCAGCACGCACAGCGCGCCGGCAGCGATGCCGGCATCGCGATACGAAAGAAACGGGATCTGAAACTGGCGAAGCACCGGAACCATGGGAACCAACCCCAGCACCAAGATCACCCACAACGGAAGAAAGCGGAACAACGCGGGCAGGAAAAAGCTCCGGAACCGCTGCAGGTCGGATTCAACTCGGTCGATCAGGGCGCGGATCTGCTCGGCCATCTGCTGCTCGTCCTGAGCCTCATCCACCTCGGCGCGAGTGCCCTGCCCGGTTAGCCATCGCTGCCACCGTCCATAGCCGCTGAAAGAGGCATTTGCCCGCTCCTCCAGGTGATCCAAACGCTTGGAGTCTTGCTCGCGCTCCTTCTGGTAAGCGTCCAAGGCCTTGTCGGCCGCGGCCAAACCCGAGTCACGGTCACGGGTCGCCTGCATCGTCCCCATCTGAAGCTTATACTTGCGACGTCCCTCCTCCTCCTCAATCGCCAGGAGCGCGCGCTTTTTGGCCGATTTGTGAGCTTCTTTAAACCGAGCCTTGCGACGCTCGTAGGTTTCAAGAACCCGCTGGCGAGCCGACTGAAGTCCGGCTTCGACTGCCGTGCGCTCGCTGGCGAACTGGCGAAGCACGACGTCCACCGCGGCTTGGCACTGCTGTCGAGCAAGCTTGGTTCGGGTGGACAGATCGTTGTTCAGCCATTCCTCGCGCGAGGTTGCCTCAGCGACCAGCGTCCGAAGCTGCTCCACCCATTCCAGTGCCTGCTTGACTGCCCAAGGGTTATTCACAATCGATCCTTACCTTCGACGCCAGTTTCTCCAATTCTTCCATCGCCGCGACGGCGACGTTTACGCTCGAGAGCAACTCATCCAGGTACTTGCGCTCAAACTCCGACGCCTTGGCGTCCTGCCAGTATTCCTTGGTTTGACGCCACTGCGCCAGCAGCTGCTGGGTGGAGGATTCCAAACGGGTTCGATTGGCAACGATGCTCATGTCAGGAGGAAACTTAGGGGTGTGATTCTTTCCTGGTGAGGCTGCTTGCCGATCCAAGGCACCATGAGACACTCGCTCTATTGCATGGAGTTCCGCCTTCAGGCGGAAAAGGCGCAGGAATTGGCCTAGCAGCGTAGGATTTTAGCATCTTCATAGTCATCAAGCCTCAGGGAACCGCCTAAAGGCGGAACTCCGTACAAAGGATCCAGCCTCACCCGGAACCAATCACAGGGGAAGAGTCGTTCGATGCAGACGCTGGAGCGTCCGCAGAGGTTTCAGAAACGATCGCTTCCGCAGCAGGAGCTTGAGCGCCAGCGGCAGCGCCACCGGAGGCGCGGAGCTCGGCATAGTCGGACAGCAACCGGACCATCTCGGAAAGGTGCGCCGCCGCCAGAGGCAGGTCGTGGGCCAGGACGCTGTGAAGCTTCTCCATCTGGCGAAGCCAAGGGCTCGAGAGCGACTCGAACTTCTTATCCCAGGCTTTGACCTTGTGAAGCTTCTCAGCCGCCTCCTCCAGAGCGCGCTTGGCGCGATGGACATCAAACTGGGCCGTTGAAGTGGCCTCGTTGAGATTCGACATTCGGGCGCTGAAGAGGGCCTGTTGCGCCTGTTCCAGGACCCTCTGGCGCTTTTTCACCTGAGCCTGCCAATGGTCCGTCCGATCCTCCTGCAGCCACAGCCGAAGCCGCATGACATCCGAGCTGACCTCCTCGAGGGCAGGCCGAGCCTTCGAGACGTAGACCACCAGATTCGACCGAAACGCCTCCAAGGCATCGACCGAAGTGATTTTGGCTTTTTCGGGCACGTGGAGTTAACGCTGATTCAGATAGTCCTCGATCCGCTGAGCCTTCCGGAGCAGGTACGGAGAGTGTTGATTGGAAACCTCCACGAACTTCTTCAGAGCCTTCATCGTCTGCTTGAACTCCTCGGAGAACTTTTCATGTTCCTGGTCCTGCCAGCTATCGCCCAACGCCGCGAACCTCGCCTGCAGGGACCCCATACGGCTCTGGAGGTCCGTGTTGAACCGTTTCAGTTCTTCAGCGAACCGCCGGACCTCTTCCGGATTCATGATTGCCTGGGCCATAAGATGCCTTTCGTGCTAGACCGATGACTGTGATGCGCTACAGCCATAGCCTGCACTGAGTTTCGGCAATAGGCAAACTGGGAGAGGAGGAAAGAGAGGTGGGACTGGTAGGTGCCGGGTGCCGGGTGCCGGGTGGTAGGTGGTAGGTGGTAGGTGGTAGGTGGTAGGTGGTAGGTGGTAGGTGGTAGGTGGTAGGTGGTAGGTGGTAGGTGGTGGGTGGT
>JAEUHE010000038.1 GCA_016793885.1 Verrucomicrobiales bacterium | reverse complement strand
GTCGGACAGTCGCTGGCGTGCCTGCAACGCGCGGCCGTCGTGTTCGGGCAGATCATGCAGGGGGAGATGATCGAAGACCTCGCGGAAGAGTTCTTCGCCTATTGGCACGGCTGGCATTGTTTCGTGGACATGCAAGGCGAGGATCTAGGGCGACAGAACTGCATAGTCGCGCAGGCCAATGGGTACCCCTTGTGGTTCATCACCGACAACGAAGATCGAACAACTGAGAAGCTGAAGTCGCTCGGCTACCAAGTCACCGATAGAACGGTGCTGACTTACCGGGTAAAGACTGGTGCTCAACCGCGCCCTCTGACTAGCAATTGGCCTCCTGAAACAGTCGGGGATATCCTGGCGTGGCAGAGCACTCTTGACCCCCGGTGCCGGCGCAAGATTCGCGAGCGTATCAATGAGGGGGAGAGGAAGAAGGCCAACGGAGTTCTGATCGTCATCGAGTCTCCGCTGATGACCTATGGCTTTGCGGTTCTCTACGACCGCCAAAGTCCTGTCCAAATGAGCAAGCTCGTAGATCGCAGGGATTCGAGCTATGGATTGAAGGTGATGCCCATTTCGGTGGTCAGAATTGACGATCGGTACCTTGCCCAGCGGAACATGCCGAAATCGAAGACGCTTGCAGGGAAGAACATCGCCGTCGTTGGGTGCGGCACGATCGGCGGCTATCTGTCAGACATGCTCGTCAAGGCTGGGGCGGGGACATGCGGCGGAAAACTCACGTTGGTGGATTTCGACTACCTTCTCCCGCAAAACATCGGGCGTCATCGCCTGGGATTCCCGGACCTGCTGTCGAACAAAGCCGAGGCTATGGCGAAGGAACTCAAGCGCTTGGCGCCAGGCGCCGAGATTCGTGCGCTGCCCGTGGATGTCAGGCAGGCCCAACTGGGAGAGCTGGACCTGCTCATAGATGCCACCGGGGAAGAATCCCTCGGGCATTGGCTGTGCGGCCGCTATCCGCCTCCGACTCCCATGCTTTCGGTCTGGATCGAGGGGCCGGGAACGGCTGTCCGTGCGCTCCTGAGGACGAAAACATCTAATGCGTGCTATCGATGTCTTTGGCATAGCAACAGAAGAGGCGAGCTCCGTTCTACCATTGATCCTCTTCCTGCCTTTTTGGCGGGACATGGATGCGAGGGCTTGTACGTGCCATTCCCCGCTTCGGTGTCGGTGCACGCTGCCAGCCTGGGCGCTGAGATGACCATTGATTGGGTCAACGGCGTCTATTCCCCCGCGTTGCGAACCAGGTTGATCGACCGCGCCCAGCAGCTTTCCACACCCGATTGCGATCCGCTGCGGGATCGGGAATGTCCCTTATGCAGTTCATGAGTTCTTGGGCGGCCGACGACAACAGAACGCTGCTGCATTTCTCGAAGTCCACGCTGGAGACCTTCTGTCAGCATGTCCAGGCCAGTGATTCTGACTGCGAAGCTGGCGGGCTGCTACTCGGTTCGGTCCATGGAGCTCACATGCTCATTGAGCATGCAACGGTTCCCACGGCATGGGATAAACGGTTTCGCTACCTGTTCGAGAGAATGCCATTCGGCCACAAGGCTATTGCACTGGCCAAATGGTCGGCGAGCCAAGGAACCATTCGCTATTTGGGGGAATGGCACACCCATCCAGAAGATAATCCCACCCCGTCTGGTATCGACAGATCGGAATGGAACCGCTTGTCAGCCAAGCGACTAGACCAACGGCCTCTGCTGGCTGTCATTGTTGGGCGAAGAGCTTTGTATATCGAATTGGTGCCGTGCTCAGGTTACGGTTCGGTATTTTTTCCAGTGGAGTAGGAGTTGATAAACGATTTGCTTGTGTTAACCAACGACCTAAAGCTATTCGAAAACTCACTTTGGCTCAGTACTATGGCTAAAAGGCTGATACCGATCACACCAGAAGGCTTCGCTTTTCAGCCCCTCGCCCCTCGCGGGAGAGGGGTTTGGGAGAGGGGGAGAAAAACCAGGCATTTACATGTGATCGGTATGAACCACAGAAATGCGACGAATACTGCTAAATTCTGCGTATGGTGGTTGATATCCGTTTTAGCAAAAGTACACTGATAACTTCAGTATCTTGTTGGCCAAATATTGCTCGCGTATCTCATGCTCCTGATTTACAGCAAGCAGGTTGTGGATACCTTGAAAGCCATGTACTCAGGGCAGCACTTGACCACTGGCTTCCTGTTAGTAGTGCGACCATGGATGCATAAGCAAACTTAAAGCCATAAATAGAGCAGACTGAACCGCCCCGGGTTTCGAGGAGGCCCCCCCTTTGAGAGGATGGAGCCATGAAAGCATCAATGAAGTTTTCGCCCGAGGTTCAGGAGCGCGCCGTGCGCATGGTCGCGGAGGCACAGGGGCAGCACGACTCGCAGTGGGCAGCGATCGTGTCGATTGCCGCCAAAAGATCGGCTGCACGGCCGAGACGCTGCGCCGCTGGGTAGTAAGGAACCGTTTCCAAAAAACTAAATCAAACTCTCGTAATTAGGACCCGTTTTCAAACAAATGGATCAATTTTTTTCTGACCTTCCGGCGCAATCATGTAATTCCATTCACCGTGAAAAGCATCCTTATGGAGATTGATCTGCGCCATTTGTTCATCGCTGATCTTGATGCCGGTCGGATAGCGGTCGGTGTCCAGTTCGGCATGCACGGTCAGACCGGTGCGGGTACGAGTGGCGCCGATCAACTGCACCACCGTCTCGTAAGTGAGCAGTGGCTGCCCGCGCCAGTTGTGGCTGATGCTGGCGAACAGACGGTGTTCGATCTTGTTCCACTTGCTGGTGCCCGGCGGCAGGTGACAGACCTCCACACACAGGCCGATTTCGTTGGCCAGGCGCTGCAGCTCCCACTTCCACGCGCGCAGGCGGTAGCCATTGCTGCCGCCAGCGTCGGCGCTGATCAGCAGGCGTTCGTGCCTGCGGATAGCTCCGGCGGCCCATGCCGTACCACCACCGTAAGCATTCACCGGGGCTGGCTTGACAACACCGCATGAGCGTGAAACACGCCCCAGCACGTACGCCAGCGAACAGATCTTGAGAGTTCTACGGCCCGGATGGTTAAGTTTTGTATTGACTTTACAGCAACAATTAGCCGTCTCAGTTACATAGTCTATACTTAATATTTTCAAATGAATCATGCAGAGGTGAATCATGAAAGCCTACTCACTCGATTTGCGTGAAAAGGTTTTATTGGCTTACCAAAACAATGATCTTTCA
>JAEUHE010000037.1 GCA_016793885.1 Verrucomicrobiales bacterium | reverse complement strand
CCCGCGATGGGGTTGTGAGAAAACAACGACTAACCCAGGGTAGGCGCTCCTGCGTCGCGCCAACCCTGGGCTTTGAGGCGGAATCCCTTTGGGATTCTAACATTTGGTCGAAGAACTTGTGGGTAATGCTTAGAGCCCTCTACCGCTTTTCGGCCCTCCCGGAGGGGGATCCCGGCTACGCCGGGGGGAGAAAGCGGTAGAGGGCTACCGCACTCCACGACGCTTCGCGAGATCGGCCCCCCCAAGACTCGTGGCCTCGTCTCCTGCACGTTCAGAGTTTGGAAACGGCCTGGGAGGGCATCTCCCAGCCGCACGGCATATTTCAAACTTCATTGAATCCACAATGCCCCTGTGCTGTCATTCCTCTAAGACCATGAAGCGCTTGTTGACTAGCATTCCTCGGTTATGCCGGGGGCTCCTGCCTCTCTGTTGGATCTGGGTGTCGTCGGGTCCGGCCCAGGCTGCCGCCAGCCCGGCTCCTCGTGACCCTCGCACTCACTGGGCTTTCCGGGCTCCGGTGCGGCCCGCCACCCCGGAGGTCGCTGACCCCAAATGGGCTCGGAACGCGCTGGATCCCTTCATTCTAGCGCGTTTGGAGAAGGAGGGGCTCAAGCCCTCCCCGGAGGCGGATCGGACGACCCTGCTTCGCCGCCTTTCCTTGGATCTCATCGGACTCCCCCCTACGCCGGAGGAAGTGGACGCTTTCGTGGCTGATTCCTCGGACAATGCTTACGAGAAACAGGTCGAACGTCTGTTAATCTCCCCTCATTTTGGAGAGCGTTGGGGGCGCCTTTGGCTCGACGCCGCCCGGTATGCCGACTCGGACGGATTCGAAAAGGATAAGCCACGCTTTGTTTGGCACTATCGGGACTGGGTGGTGAATGCGCTGAACCAGAACCTTCCCTACGACCGTTTCATCATCGAGCAGATCGCGGGTGACCTGCTTCCGAACCCCACTCAGGCTCAGCTGGTGGCTACCGGGTTTCTCCGGAACTCCATGCTCAACGAGGAGGGGGGTGTCGACCCCGAGCAGTTTCGGATGGATGCGATGTTCGATCGCATGGACTGCGTTGGTAAAAGCGTTCTAGGGCTGACCATTCAGTGTGCGCAGTGTCACTCCCACAAATACGACCCCATTTCGATGGAGGAGTACTACCGGATGTTCGCCTTCCTTAACAACAGTCACGAGGCCTCCATGGTGGCCTATACCCCCGCGGAAGAGCAGACCCGGGCCGAGTTGCTCCGTCGCATGCGCGATGTGGAGGAAGGTCTGCGGCATCGAACCGCGGGCTGGGAGGAGCGGATGGCGCGCTGGGAGGATAGCGTCAAGAAAGATCAGCCGGAATGGACGCCGGTAGTGGTTCACCATGCGGGAGACAACGGAGAGCGCTACTATCACTATTCGGATGGATCGATTCGGGCGTCCAGCTACGCCCCCACCATGTGGACTGCACATTTTCAAGGGACCAACACGCTGGCATCCATCGGGGCGTTTCGCTTCGAGCATCTCAACGACCCGAACTTGCCCTGCAACGGCCCTGGACGATCGATCAAAGGCATGGCGGCGCTGACGGATTTCAAGGTGGAAGCGGTTGACCTGGCCAACCCGACGAACAAGGTGAAGGTGAAGTTTGTTCGAGCGACCGCCGACTATTCCAATCCGGAGAAGGACTTGGAGAAGGAATTCGATGATGGGTCGGGAAAGCGACGTCCTTATGGCCCCGTGGCGTTCGCGATCGATGGCAAGGACGACACCGCTTGGGGAATCGATGCTGGCCCGGGACGGCGAAACGTCCCGCGCAAGGCGGTGGTCGTGCCGGAGAAGCCTGTCGCCTTCGCGGGCGGCACGGTATTGCATTTCTATCTTCAGCAGAATCACGGCGGCTCCAACTCGGATGACAATCAGAATCACAACCTCGGCCGCTTCCGTATTTCGGTCACATCCGCGACCAACGCCGTGGCAGATCCCCTTCCGGCTGCGGTGCGAGAGATCTTCGCGGTGCCTCGTGAACAAAGGTCGCCTGCGCAGGTCGCAACGGTCTTTAGCTACTGGCGCACCACCGTCCCGGAGTTCAAGGCGGTGAACGACGAGCTCGAGTCTTTGTGGCAGCAGTGGCCCGAGGGCAGTCCCACCTTGAGCATGGCGGAGCGCTCGGGGCGGGCTCCCGGCGACGAGCCACGTTCGACTCGCATGCTGAAACGGGGAGACTGGCTGAAGCCCGAAGCTGAGGTGTCCGTTGGCGTTCCCTCCTTCTTTCATCCCTTGCCCGCGGGCTCCGATCGGTCACGTTTGACCTTCGCTCGCTGGCTGGTGGATCGCAAATCTCCCACCACCGCACGCGTGCTGGTGAATCGGTTTTGGCAGGCCTACTTCGGCACCGGCATTGTTGAGACGAGCGAGGACCTGGGATTTCAGAGCCCGGCGCCGTCGCATCCGGAGGCCCTGGATTGGCTGTCGTGTGAGCTGATGGATCGCGGATGGGATATGAAGGCCATTCACCGGCTGATCGTGACTTCCGCGACCTATCGCCAGTCGAGCCGGGTGTCTCCTGAGCTCTATGCCAAGGATCCGTACAACCGGTTGCTGGCCCGTGGCGCCCGGCTCAGAGTGGATGCGGAGCTGGTTCGCGATATTTCTCTCGCGTCGAGTGGCTTGCTGAATCCGGCGTTGGGAGGCCGGAGCGTGTATGCGCCTGCTCCGGATTTCCTGTTCAAGCCACCGACCAGCTACGGTCCCAAGACGTGGAATGAGGAGACCGGGCCGGAGCGTTATCGTCGGGCGCTCTACACCTTCCGGTTTCGCTCCATCCCGTATCCGGTGCTGCAGAATTTCGATGCTCCGAACGGAGACTTCTCCTGCGTTCGTCGTGCCCGATCCAATACCCCGCTGCAGGCGCTGACCACCTTGAACGAGACGCTGTTCATGGAATCGGCTCGAGCGCTCGCGATGCGTACGTTGGAGAAGGGCGGGAATAACGACTCGAGCCGTTTGATCTACGCGTTTCGTCGGGTGCTGAGTCGCGTTCCTACGGACGACGAACGATCGGATCTTCTGGAGTTGTTGGGACGCCAGCAGCAGCGCATCGCGGAAGGCTGGGTCAACGCTCAGGAGTTGGGCACGGGCAAGCATGAGCTCCCCTCCTTGCCTCCGGGCACCACTCCGACGCAGCTGGCGGCCTATACGGTCGTCTCGCGTGTGCTGCTCAACCTGGATGAAGCGATCAGCAAAGAATGAACTTATGAACGGCATAACCTCACATTTCCCGGAATTGGATCCTCATCGCGTGGCTCGGCGTTGGTTCTTTAAACAATGCGGGGTGGGTTTGGGTGCGGTGGCCTTGGGGCAACTGCTCCGGGAGCAGGGTTATGCCGCCTCCGGCTCCGTGAACCCTATGGCCCCCAAGCAGCCGCACTTCGCGCCCAAGGCCAAGCGGGTGATCTTCCTGTTCATGGCGGGGGCGCCGAGCCATCTGGAGCTGTTCGACAACAAGCCGGAACTCACCAAATGGGACGGGAAACTGCCGCCGGCCGAATTGCTGAAGGGCTACCGTGCGGCGTTCATCAACCCCAATGCCACGTTGCTCGGGCCGAAGTTCAAATTCTCCCGATACGGCCAATCCGGGACTGAGCTGTCCGAGCTGCTCCCGCATCTGGCGAAAGTCGCCGATGACATCGCGGTGGTGAAGTCGATGCACACCGACGCCTTCAATCACGCTCCGGCCCAGATCTTCATGAACACCGGGTCGCAACAGTTCGGGCGTCCCAGCCTGGGGGCTTGGACGACCTATGGCCTGGGTTGCGAGTCGACCGATCTGCCGTCCTATGTGGTGTTCAATACCGGAAGCAAGGGCTCCAGCGGTGGGGCTTCCAACTGGGGCAATGGGTTTCTACCCTCGCTGCATCAGGGCGTGATGTTCCGTAGCGGAGGTGATCCAGTGCTGTATCTGTCCAATCCCCGGGGAGTGGACGATCGAGTTCAGCGCGATTCGTTGGATACCTTGCAGAAGATGAATCGGCGGCGGCTGGATTGGGTGGGTGACCCTGAGATTAACACCCGCATCAGCGCCTTCGAAATGGCGTATCGCATGCAGTCCAGCGCCCCTGAGTTGATGGATATTTCCAAGGAATCCAAAGCCACGCTGGACCTCTATGGTGCGGAGCCCGGGAAGACAACCTTCGCGAGTTCGTGCCTGCTGGCCCGCCGGCTGGTGGAACGCGGGGTGCGCTTTGTGCAGATCTTCCATGAGGCATGGGATCAACACGGCGATCTGGTGAATGGGTTGAAGACCAACTGTCGGAACACCGACCAGGCCTGCGCTGCGCTGATCCAGGACTTGAAGCAGCGGGGGATGCTGGACGACACCCTGGTTATCTGGGGCGGCGAGTTCGGCCGAACCCCGATGGTTCAAGGAGGGAACGATGGGCGCGATCATCATCCGAACTGCTTCTCCATGTGGTTTGCCGGCGGTGGGATCAAGCCGGGGTTAACCCTCGGCGAGTCGGATGATTTCGGATTCAACGCCACCCGCGACAAGGTACATGTCCATGACCTGAATGCGACCCTTCTTCATCTGCTCGGTTTTGATCATACCAAGCTCAGCTATCGCTTCCAGGGGCGGGATTTCCGTTTGACGGATGTACACGGTGAGGTGGTGGATAAACTTATCGTATGAATAGGTCTGTGTTTTGGGTTTCGCTGTGGATGGGTGCTGTGGTTTCTGGGTTCGCTGAAAACTGGCCTCAGTTCCGGGGTCCGGATGCTCAGGGTCACTCGGGCGAGACTGGCATTCCCCTCAAATGGAGCAACACTGAGAACGTGGCGTGGAAGGCTAGCATTCCAGGCGAGTCCTGGTCTTCCCCTATCGTTTGGGGAGATTATGTGTTTTTGACCACAGCGACCGGTGACGGCACCAGTTGCCGGCTGCTGGCGCTCGATCGATCCAGCGGACGTTTGCTCTGGGATAAGGAAGTCGTGCAGCAGGTGCCGCGACGGAAGGAGGGTAGGAATTCCTACGCGACGCCGACTCCAGCGACGGACGGCGAGCGGGTGTATGTCTGCTATGGGGATGGCACGTTCGCCGCCCTTACCTTTACCGGCGACATCGTTTGGGTGAACCGAGGCTATCCATTTTATGGACAGCATGGGCTGGGTTCCTCGCCGATCCTGCATCAAGGCTTGCTCATCATGGCGCGAGATGGAAGCAGCGATGGGGAGGACAAAAAGCTCGGCTGGCAAACTCCTTGGGATCGTTCGTTTCTCGTCGCGTTGGATACCAAGACTGGCAAGGAGCGATGGAAGGGACAACGAGGGTTATCACGCATCGCGCACGGCGCCCCGGTGATCTGGACTTCGCAGGGCAAGTCTCAGGTGATCAGTGAATCCGGCGATGTTGTTCAGGGGTTCGATGTCCTGACAGGACAACGACTATGGACTAGTCAGGTGCTGGGCGAGGGAAAGGTTCCTTCCACTCTGATTGGGGACGGGATGGTATTCACCTCGGGCGGATGGGGCGGGCGGGAATCCATTAAGGCTTTCAAGCTGGGAGGTGCCGGCGACTTGAAGGAGACCAATCTGTTATGGGAGCAGAAGAAGGGCATGCCCAAGGTGCCGTCCATGATTTACGCGAAACCGTTTCTTTTCACCATCACGGATGGGGGAATCGCGACGTGTCTCCAGGCCGGAACAGGTGAGTTGGTTTGGCAAGAACGAGTGGGTGGGAACTTTTCGGCGTCGCCCGTTGCTGCGGAGGGGCGTCTCTATTTTGTAGGAGACAGCGGAGAGACCACGGTGATTGCCGCGGCTGCCGAATTCCGAGTGTTGGCGAAGAATGCGCTCGGGGAGAAGGTGCAAGCTTCGCCAGCAGTCTCCCAAGGAGCGCTGTTCATTCGGACCGAGAAGAGCCTGTTCTCTATTCGGGAGCGTTGAGCGGGAGTGAGGCCAACTGTTGGTGATTTCGGGGCCCGACGTGCCTCCTCGCATGAAAATGAACGCGGTCCTGAATCCGCTCCCGAGAACCCGCAGGGTTCAAAGAGATTAGCCGGGGCGGACAGCGCAGCGCACCCCCGGTAGCTCGTCCCTCCATTTTACAGCACCCTGAAAGGCGTGCCACCGGCGCCTCTTGACTTGCCGATGGTTCAGGTTCCATTCCTGATCGCTAAGGGAGGTGCGAACAGGCCGTGGCATCGCTGCGCGATGCTCGTTACTTTTTACAGCTCCGGGGGTGTCGCTGCGCTCCACGCCCCGGCTAAAATCTGTGAACCCTACGGGTTCGGAATCTCGGACCGGACACCTGAGATGGCTGTTCCTTCCCGCCAGCCAGGCTTGATCATCCACCCGAGTGCAGTTGTCCCATGATGATGAACGCTGCACGGGTTACCTCAGGCTCAGTTCTTCGCCTTCGGTTAAGATCAGCCCAGACCAGTAGGCGAATTCCCATTGCCAGTTGTTTGCCATGTTCTCGAGGCGCAACACCACTCGACGTCCAGCGAACCGGCTCAGATCGAGCTTCACATTCTGCCAGCGAGAACCGTCATGCGTGACGGTCTGTCGATGCAGTAATTCCCCATCGGCTTTCACACGAAGTTCCCAATCTCCCTTCTCATGGGCGGCAACCGAGAAGCGCAGGCTCGCTTTCGTAGCGGGCGGGATGGTCAGTACGCGAACGATGGCTGCGGGTTTGTTCTCATCGAATGGATGGGTCATGAGAACGTTTCGCTGACCTGCGAACTCCGGCAGTTTCACGGGTGAACCCTCGAAATCCGGGGCGTCGATCTGCCAGCCGGGTGCCCACAGCGCGATGCTCTCTCCATCCCGAGCGGGCAAGGGGGTTGCAGCCTGATCGGGGTTGGATCCAGTCAGCTCTTTGCGGCGTTCCTCGGTGAGGGGACGATTGTCTCCCGGAGGCGCGAGAAGGTACCAGATCAGGTTACGGAAATCGGCGTCAGGCAATCCTTCCAGTCCTTCAGGCATCGCGGAGTTCTCGGTGATGCGGAGCGATTTAATGTCAGATTTGGCGACCACGATCTCCGACGGCCCGGGCAGGAGCAGTTTGACGACGCTGTCGGTGTTCTCGACCATGCGGCCGCTGAGCTGGCGATCGTCCTTGGTTTCGATCTCCACGTTCTCGTACCCCTGCCCGATGATTTCGTTGGGGTTGATGACATTATGCAGCAGGGCATCCAACGAACTTCGTCCCACCCCGGTCAGATCCGGTCCCACCTCGGCACCTTCGCCATAGAGCTTGTGGCAGATGAAACACGTCTTCTTCGCGACTTCGTGTCCGGCGGCAAGGTCGACCGGCCCACTCGTGACGATCTTCCGCTTCTCGGCGATGAGCTTGAGTTTCTCCGCGCTCGACGCTTGGACCTTTCCGAAGATGGACTGGGCCACGGTTCGCTCGCCATCGTCCTTGGCGGTCGCCAGGGTCCGGACCACGGTGGGGGGAATGTCCCCTCGCTTGAGTTTCCCATCCTGCAGGGCACGGAGCAGGGCGTGACGCCATTGCCATCGGGTGGTGGAAAGCTCGGCCACAGCGGCCCTGACCGCCGGCGTGTGGTTGTTCCACTGTTCCAGGAGAGAGGGGCCGGTGTCGTCCTTGCCGACCTGTTGCAGCGCACGCACCGCCTCGACTCGTACGGGATCGGGGTGGGGGCTGTTCACCGCCTTGAGTAGAGCGAATCGTGAATCATCGCTCTTCTGCTGCACCGATGACTTGATGGCGGCGATGCGATCGGCGGCGCTGACCGAGCTGTCGTTGATCCGAGCGAGAACCGCCTTCAGTGAGGAGGCATCTCCCCACAAGGTTCCCAGTTGCTGGGCAGCCTTGGCGACTTCGGGCGTGGCAGATTTCACGAGTCGGGAGATGACGGCGACAGCGTCGCTGCTCGGTAATAGGGCTTTGCCGCGCTGGCCTTCGATCAGACCTTGCAATCCCGCGGTTAAGGCGGAGGTGGCGGACTCGGGAATCTTGCCGAACTCAAGTACGGCGCGGGTAAGCATGGTTTCGTCGCGAAGGTCGCAGGCGCGCCGCATGATCTTCCGGAGGAGTCGTCCAGAGAATGGCATTTCCCTCTGAGCACCGTCCTCCTTGTAGAAGCCAATGGCGTGTACGGGATCGAAGGCGACGATGGGCTCCGCTGCCATCCAATAGAGGAACTCCAGAGTTGGATCGTTTTCGTTCTTGGTCCGTTCGCGATAGCCCACAAACAAGGTGCTCAAGATCGGGCCGGTGATGACTTCCTGGATGGGAACCTTCGGTGGCGTGTCAATGGTGAGGGAGCCGGATACGAATTGCCTGGCCGCGACCGCCACAGCCAATCGAACGGTGGGATCCGGGTCTTCCGCGAGCTGAGCGAGTCGCTTCATCGAATCTCCGAGTGGAAATCCGCGCTCTCCCGTCAGGCGCGCTGCCCAGGCGCGGATGGCCGGCTCGTCGTCCTTGACGATTTCATCGAGCCAGCCGTCATCGAGCAACCCGGTGCCGTGGAGCGTCCAGAGCGCGGCCAGACGCGCGTCGAGGGTTTCTCCTTTTTGGAGGAGCGTGTGAATCGGGGTGGTAACGTGCAATTCACGCGGGCCGAAGGCGGTGATCCCACGTTCGTTGAGAATCCGCTGGGCCGTACGGCGTTGCCAAACGTTGGGATGTGCGAGCAAGTTCGCAAGCTCCGGAGAGGATAGCTTGGCGAGGTCCATGGTCGCCTCGGGCCGCGAGGGAACCGCCTTGCCGGGCTGATCTCCGGTCCAGACCACCCGCCAAATGCGACCTCGTTCGCGATCGACTCCTGCTGGATCGGCGTTGGCGTTCTGGTAACACGGATACTTGTCATACCAGTCCATGACCCAAACCGCTCCGTCGGGACCCGTTTGCATGCTCACGGGCATGAACCAACCGTCCTTGGTGGTGAGGAAATCACCCGAGTCGGTCCATTTGGTGGCGGTGAAGGTGGAGCCCTTGGGGGTCAGTCGATCTATATTGAGCGCATTTTGATGGATATTGCCATGAAGTGCGGCCCCTTTCCATTCCGCTGGCCATTGGTTGCCCTGGTAGATGTTGATTCCGGCGTAGGCTGCCATGTGATGTTTGTGATCCACGATGCTGGGCAGATCCCCATAGGCGTAGGGAAAGGGAGCCTGGCCGGCTTGGCGTTGGTAGAGTCCGCCGGGAGTCAGATGAAAGAGATGGTCAATAACGCACGCGCTCACGAAGGCGTTGCCTTTGGCGTCGAAGTCGACACCCCACGGGTTGCTGGTGCCTTCGGCATACACCTCGAAGCGCTTGGTTTTGGGATCGAGTCGGGCAACCCCGGCGGTGAGGAGCACCGGCTCGGCTGAGGGATTGCTCGGATCCTTGGCGCGGCTGATGGTGAAGACCCCGTGGGTCATGTACATCTGACCGTCGGGGCCCCAGGTGAAGCCGTTCAACAGTTCGTGGCGGTCTTCTAACCCGAAGCCGGTGAGTAGTTCGGTTTTTCGATCTGCGCGTCCGTCGCCATCCGTGTCCTGGAGGAACCAGAGATGCGGCGCTTCTCCGACGTAGACTCCTCCATTCCCGAGCAGAAGGCCGGTGGCGAGCGTCATGCCGTCGGCGAATACAGTGACCTTGTCGGCGACGCCATCGGCATCGGTGTCCTCGAGCACCTTGATGCGGTCGCGTCCCTTTTCACCTGGCTTGGTGCCCAGTGGATACTCATACAGCTCAAGAACCCAGAGGCGACCGCGATCGTCCCAAGTCATGGCCACGGGGTTGACCACCTCAGGTTCGCTGGCGAACAACCGCACCTCAAATCCGGGTGGGACCTTGAAGGCTTTTTGAGCGTCGGATGGGGACATCGCCGGGTTGTCGGCGGGCTTGTGCTGGCCTGACAGCTGGCGTCCCGACGCGGCATTGGTGTAGACAGGGAACCCGAATTTGGGATGCCGCGGCACTTCGGCCCAGGTGGGAACGGTGAGCGAGACGATGGCGGCAAGGGATAGGACGCGTTTCATGAGATCTTGGGGCTAGAGGTGGAATTCGACCGTTGTCTTGGCCTGCCACCGCTCCTCGGGGCGACGCAGCCCAGCGGGAAACCACTGGCGAAGCTGGCGGCTGCGGTGGATCAATTCAGCGATTGAAACCAAAGGCGAGAGGGAGGAGAACTCCTCGCCTTCTGGTAACTCGAGCCTTAGATCCAGTGAAGGCGCGTCATGGATTTCGCAGGAGTCGGAGGAAGGTTTCGTATATTTCTCGGCTGCCATATTTAAGGAACAACTGCGCGCGTGTGTCCATGTGCGGCCACCGCGTAACCGCCAATGATCAGAAATCGCAAACGCGGTTGCTGGTGCGCGAGTTCGACGAAGTCGGCCAATTCCATGTGTCTTGAGCCTACCCAGGTTTTTTCGATCAATCAAGAGGTGGCTGTTGAACGGCGTCTCGGGGGAGAATGGGGTGCCGCATCCGTTGGAGTGCCGGGGAGACTCCTGAAATTCTCAGTGGCTGCTCCATTCTGCTTTCGAGCTTCAGGAGTCCTGCCCGCCAAAGAAACAGGACTCACCCACCTCCAATCACACCCATGATCCCGACTACCTCAAGATTTCTCGGACGACTCGCGCGGCCTTTCCATCGGTGAGGCGCTGTTCGGTGCCGTTGTGATGGTAAATCAGTTTCTGATGATCGATGCCGAAAAGGTGGGTGAGGGTGGCATGATAATCGACGGGGCTCACGGGATTGACCACGGCCTTGTGGCCAAACTCATCGGTCTCACCGTAGGTCATCCCGCCCTTGATTCCTCCCCCGGCCAGCCAGGAGCTGAACCCCTGGCCATTGTGATCGCGTCCCGCTTTCTCGGCCGCCCCATGGTTCTCGGTGACGGGCAGGCGTCCGATCTCGCCGCCCCAGTGAACCAGGGTGGTATCCAAAAGACCGCGGGCTTTCAGATCCTTGACCAGGGCGGCAGAGGGTTGGTCGGTTTTGCGGCAGCAATCGGGCAGGGACTTGCCTATGTTTTCGTGGTTGTCCCAGATCTGTCCGTTGATGAAGAGCTGCACGAAGCGCACGCCGCGCTCCACGAGTCGGCGGGCGATCAGGCAGCGGGTGCCGTATTCGCGACAGGCGGGATTGTCGAGTCCGTAGAGTTTCTTGGTAGCTTCGCTCTCGCCGCTTAGGTCGAGGGCTTCCTTGGCGGTCGTTTGCATGGCCGCAGCCAGTTCATAGCTGGCGATGCGTGCTTCCAGGTCAGCCTCGCCGGGATGCCGTGCCAGGTGATCGCGATTGAGGCTGCGCAAGAAGTCCAGGTTCTGCCGTTGGAGCTCACCCTTTAGATGCGAGGGAGGTTCCAGGTTGAGAATGCGTGGTTCGGTGGGGCGAACGACCGTTCCTTGGAAGAGTGGAGGCATCCAACCGTTCGACCAGTTGCGCACGCCGTCGACCGGATGTCCACCGGGGTCGGTCATGACCACGTAGGCGGGCAAGTTGCGGTTCTCGGAGCCCAGACCGTAGGTCAGCCAGGAGCCGAGGTGGGGGCGTCCGGGCTGCGACTTGCCCGTATGCATGTACCAGATTGACGGCTCATGACCGTTGATGTCCGTATGCATGGACCGAATCACGCAGACATCGTCGACGATCTCGGAGAAGTGAGGCAGAAGCTCGCTGACCTCGATGCCGCTTTGGCCGTATCGCTTGAACTTCCAAGGACTGCCCATGAGCTTCTTGCTGGCCCGATTGACGAAGCTGAAAGTGACTTCGCCGTTATAATCCTGGCCGCTCATTCGAGTCAGCTCCGGCTTGGGATCGAGCAAGTCGACATGACTCGGTCCGCCGTGCATGAA
Organism: Verrucomicrobiales bacterium; assembly: GCA_016793885.1. Taxonomy (NCBI): domain Bacteria; kingdom Pseudomonadati; phylum Verrucomicrobiota; class Verrucomicrobiia; order Verrucomicrobiales; species Verrucomicrobiales bacterium. Next base: position 30,958 of record JAEUHE010000037.1, on the reverse strand, counting down.
GAGCGAGATCATCGCTCGGGCGGTGGGCTGGAAGGACGGTGGTTTTGGAGTCAGGTCAAAGCTTTGCGGCCGGCGAGGCACGGACGCGGGGGTCGCCAGCAAATTGTTGTCGCCCAGCAGCCAGGCCAAGGCCACCCCGCCAACGCCCATGGCATTCCGGGAGAGAAACTCTCGTCGGTTTAGAGATGCAGAGTGGTTGAAATTCATGACAGGACAGTTGGACGCTCAGTCCACATACAAAAATTCGTTCGCACTGAGCAATGATTGACAGAGGCTGCGCAGTGCCTGGGTTTCTGGCTTGATCTTGGGGAGCTCCTTAGCTTGGGTGGCCAGCGCGGTCAGGGTGTCCGTTTGGTGCTTCAAGAAGCCGAGCGCATCGTTTCGCTCCTGGGGGCTGGGCTGACGCGAGAAGGTCAGCTGCCAGGCTCGCTCGATCTGGCGGTCGGCACTGGCTCCCGCCTCACGTCGGAGCCGTGTTGCCAGCTGTTCAGCTTGGTCCAGGATGAACTGGCTGTTCATCAGCATGAGGGCTTGGGGGGCAACGGTGGAATATTGTCGTTTTTCGCAGTTCAGCTCCATCACCGGGGCATCGAAGGTGTTCAGCAGAGCCAGGGGCTTGCTCCGGCGGACCTGGATGTAAATGCTGCGGCGGAACTCTTCCCCGTTCAGGGGGACATCGACCGGCATCTTGTTGTCGCCGCTGGTTTTGTCGACTCCCACCACGATTTGTCCTGCGACATCCGCTCGAACGGGGACGGGCGGCCCGAATTTCTTCAGGTTTAGGTTGCCGCTCACGGCGAGAATTGAGTCACGAATGGCCTCGGCATCGAGACGTTGCAGGGGTTTCCGCGAGTAGAGAGCTGCATCAGGGTCGAGGGTGGTCCGATCTTCCGCAGATGGGGTTCGCCGACGGTCACCACGCGGGGAGGACCCTGTTTCCACGGAGGCTTGGCGGAAGGCGGTGGACGTGAGGATGAGTCGATGCAGGGCCTTGAGGCTATAATTCTGGGAGGCGAATTCCAGCGCCAGCCAATCGAGTAGTTCGGGATGCGTGGGCTTTTCGCCCATGGCGCCAAAGTCGGCCGGGGTGCGGACCAGGCCTCGGCCGAAATGATGCATCCAAACTCGATTCACAATCACGCGCGTGAACAGCGGATTGTTGGTGCTCGCCAGCCAACGCGCGAAGGCGAGCCGACGTCCGCTGCTCGGAAGCCCGGTGGTCTTTTCGGGGAAATCGATGCGCTGAGCCGCCGTTTCGAGAATCGCGAGGCCGCCGGGTTTGATCGCTTCTTGAGGTTGTCGCGGATCGCCCCGGTGGAAGCGGTAGGTGACCGGTAAGGTGGTGCCTGAAGGTTCGGTCAGGGGACTGACGAAATCCTCCGGCGGCTTGCGCCCGCGGATTTCCGTGACCTTGGCATCGAGCGCTTTGAGTTCCTCCGCTGCCTTGGCGTCGTACTGATACAAGGTACCCGGGCTGATGTTGACGCTGGGATTCTCGGCTAGGAGCTTTTGCTGCTCAGGAGAGCGCTTGTCGCCTGGAGTCTGATAAGCCTCACGCAGCTTGGGTCGGAGGGCTTCATCGAACTTGCTGAGTTCCTTGTCGAACGCCGCTTCGAGGAATGCCTTTTGTTTGGTTGCATGCTCGGCGGCGGCCTTCTGAGCCTCCGCTTCGACCTCGGCCGCCCGTTGTCGATCGGCGTCGGTGTAGAGGGAGAGCAGGCGCTGCTGAGGCGTCAGCCACTTTTTTGCGTCGTAGGCGGGCTCGAACACCGCCCGCAGACGATAGTAGTCGGTGTGGGGAATGGGATCGTAGCGGTGATCGTGACATTGGGCGCAGCCGACGGTGAGTCCCATTAGCGAGCTGGTGACGATTTTGAGGGTATCGGCCATGACCTGATTCTTGGCCGACTCGGGGTCGGCGGCCGATGCTGTCCCGTCGGGGCCCATGCGTAGAAAGCCGGTTGCCACGAGCTTCTCAAGGTCTTCGGGTTTGAGGTTCTTGAACGGAGGCGTGATCAACTCGTCTCCGGCGATCTGTTCGACGACGAATTCGTGGAACGGCTTATCCTGGTTGAGCGAGCGAATGACGTAGTCGCGGAACTTATAAGCGAACTCGCGAGGGGTGTCGTCGGTTGATGCCCCGTCGCTGTCAGCATACCCGGCGGCATCGAGCCAGTGCCGGGCCCAGCGTTCTCCGTATTCGGGACGCTCGAGCAGCCGGTTGACCTCATGCTCGTAGGCTTGGGGATTGCGCTCACGATCGGCCAGGAAGCGGGCTGTCTCGTCGGGGGTGGGCGGGAGTCCGATGAGGTCGAGGTAAATGCGACGGAGCAGGGTGATTGGCTCCGCGTCCGGGGAGAAGCTCAGGCTCTTGCTCTTGGCCTTCATGGCGGCCAGAAGGAAGGCGTCGACCGGGTTCCGCACTCGATCTTTGGATCGGGAGGCGGGTATCGCGCTTTGCCGAATTGGCTGATAGGCCCAGTGGGCACGTTCCTCCTCGGTGATGACCATTCCCTTCGGCAGTTCAGTGGGTTCGTCCCGCAGGGTGGGCGCGCCCTGGGCGATCCACTGTTCGAGGGTGGTAATCTCGGCGGGCGTGAGTTTTTTCTCCCGCTTGGGCATCTCGCCTTCGCGCACGAGTTTGAGCAGCAGGCTATGGTCGGGTTGGCCGGGCGTGATGGCTGCACCCGACTTGCCGCCGCGAATCATCCAGCGTCGGAGGCGAAGATCCAGGTCGGCTTTAGGGGCTTCGCTCTCGCCATGGCAATCAAAGCAGTTGGCTTTGAGAATGGGTCGGACGTCTTTTTCGAAGCTCAGGATGGCTTGGCGGGGAGCGGCGAGGGACTGCATTCCGCCTAGGCAAATCAGCATCCAGAGAAGCCGATGGACCGAGGATCGGCTGCGCTTTCCCACGAGGCTGGATTTTCTGGATCGCACTGTCCCTAGTTAACTCCATCCGGCGGTCCGGGTGCAAGCTTGGGGAAGGGGGGCGGGGTAGGTGGTAGGTGGTAGTGTCCGTTGACCGTTGGCAGTGGTCAGTTGTCCGTTGGCAGGGTCTCCTCACTCTTCACTCGCCACTCGTCACTCGTCACTCGTCACTCGTCACTCGTCACTCGGCTGTCGTAATCGTAATCGATTCCTCGCCATCCGCTCCGATTCCCGGGTTTTTCACACAGAGTCCGCCGAGGTCACAGAGAAGGCTTGAGCGGAGAAGCGCCTGAATGTTTCTCACTAAGGCACGAAGCTCAGGAAGGTGGAGGGGGGCGCTTATGGACTGCGGAGACACGTCTCCGCTTTTCCTGCACGCGACGGGGTGGCTGAGGGGCGTTCTCTGTGGTGGGGTGCGTCGCTGGGGTTGAGGTGGCGTGAAGGAACAGCGGTGTCGTGCCACCGCGGTCCATAGTGGGGCAAGCGTTGCGTGTGCGTGAACTTTCCTTGTCAGGGCCTGACACTTGGCAATCGAGTGACGAGTGACGAGTGACGAGTGACGAGTGACGAGTGACGAGTGACGAGTGACGAGTGACGAGACCCTACCACCTCCGCTCACCTGCCTTTTCCTTCGGCCGTCCGATCCAGGATCAGGTCCGCCAGGGGACGAGCTTCTTCCACGAGGGCTAGATCGTATCGCAGATCGGCGAACTTGAAATCGGGGATGCCCGACTGTTCGCGTCCGACGAGTTCGCCCGGGCCGCGCAACAGGAGGTCAGCCTCGGCTACTCGAAAGCCATCATGGGTTTCCTCCATGATTTTAAGCCGCTCCTGGGCATCTTCCTTCTTCAGATCGGCTACCAGAATGCAGAAGGAAGCGTGCGGACCGCGGCCAATCCGACCGCGCAACTGATGGAGCTGCGCGAGTCCGAACTGTTCGGCATTCTCGATCACCATCACGCTGGCGTTGGGAACATCGATTCCCACCTCGATCACACTAGTGGCTACCAGTACATGGGTCTTCTGGGTCCGGAACGACTCGACGATCCATTGCTTTTCCTCGGCCGGAAGTTTTCCGTGCAGTAGTTCTACCTGAAACGGGGCGAGGAGAGCTTGCAGTTGGGTGTGTTGCTCCTTGACGGCTTTCATGCCGGGCTTGCCGGCTTCTTCAACTCGGGGATACACGACGTAAGCCTGTCGGCCTTCCTCCAGCTTGCTGCGCACAAACTCCCAGACTTTGGGTAGACGGTCGATCGAGCGCACATAGGTGCGAACCTCTCCTCGTCCCCCGGGCGATTGTCGGATCACGGAGAGGTCTAAATCCCCATAGAGGGTGAGTCCCAGGGTGCGAGGAATTGGAGTCGCCGTCATGACCAATAGATGCGGGTAACGGCCTTTGCGCAGTAAGGCTTCGCGCTGAACAACGCCAAATTTGTGCTGCTCGTCGATGATGACGAGTCCCAGCTTGTCCATCTGGAAGGTGTCCTCAATGAGCGCATGAGTGCCAATGAACAGGGTGGGCTTTGAATGGGGCGACAGCAGGCTCTCTTTGCTGCGCCCGGACTTATGGCTTCCGGTCTGGAGCGCTAGATCCACTTCAGCTCCGGCGAGCCACTTGGAAAAATTGCGATGGTGCTGCTCGGCTAAAATCTCGGTCGGCGCCATGAGTGCCACGCTGTGACCGCTTTCCAGCGTCATCAGCGCGGAGCAGGCGGCCACAACGGTTTTGCCGCATCCGACATCCCCCTGCAGAAGTCGCCGCATGGGGTGAGCGCCACCAAGGTCGCGTCGAATCTCCTTGAGCACTTCGGTCTGACCGGAAGTGAGGGTAAAGCCCAACCGATGCAGGAAGGGCTTGATCAGGTGGTTGTCGCCGGAACAGGGGATTCCTTTCGAATGCGACTCCAGATTGCGTCGACGCGTCTTCAGCAGGATCTGAAGGCCGATGAACTCGTCGACGGCGAGCCGCTCGCGTCCTCGCTTGAGCAGGTCCATTTCCTCGGGGAAATGAATCCACCGGATCGCCTGAGCGCGCGACGGTCGATTCGGCATGGGAAGATCGGGCCATAACTCCGGGATCTGGTCGGCGAACTCCGCCAGCTTTTGCCAGATGAAATGACGCAGCCAGCGTTGTGGCAATCCTTCGGTGAGGGGGTAGATGGGCACGATCCTATTGACGTGCACATAGCTATCGACCCCTTGGTCGATCACCTCGGTTTCAGGGTGGTCGATCGTCCGCGGTTTCATTGACACCGGTTTGCCGTAGACGAACACCTCGTCCCCCACCCGGAAGTAGTTCTGCATGTAGGGGAGGTTCCACCAGCGACAGTGGAGTCGAGCGGTCCCATCCTCGACGATGAGCTCAAAGACGGTTTTGGAGCTCCGTTTGAAGCGGTGGAGTCCGGCGGCGACCACTTTGCCGCGCACCGTGCCGGCGGTGTCGAGCTTGAGCTGCTTGATATCCAGGAAGTGACGTCGGTCTTCGTGGCGGCGAGGGCGATGCAGGAAGAGGTCCTGGAGCGTGACCAAGCCGAGTCGGGCGAGCTGGGCTGAACGGTCGGGGCCGACGCCGCGGAAAGCGTCGAGTCGAGTCGTCAAAAGTGGTTCGGGTGCAGCCGGCACGTCGGGGTTATAGCGGGTGAGGGAGGGGTTGTCAGGTGGACAAGCTGAATTTTTGTGCTGGCGGATAGACGGACTTAAGCAGCGCCAAGGAAAAGAGGTAGAGGGCTACCGGACTACAGAACTATAAACCTCATCGGACCGCTTCGCGGTGCGCTGGACGCTATGGAGTGCGGCACCCCTGTGCCGCTTTGGCCCCCGCGGCGGAGCCGGGATCCCCCTCCGGGGGTGCCGAAAAGCGGTAGAGGGCTACCGCACTCCAAGACGCTTCGCGACGAGCTTGAAGCATGTGGAGTGCGTGCACCCCTGTGCCGCTTTTGGCCCCACGGCGGAGCGGGGATCCCTTCCTCCTTCGCACTCGACTGGCTGGATTGGGTTGTTCTAACCTTTCCGAATGTTCGAATCCTTATCTGGTAAGCTGCAGAACGTGTTCCGGAATTTGCGTGGGTTAGGCAAGATTTCCGAAGACAACGTGGCGGACTCGTTGCGCGAGGTCCGGATGGCGCTGCTGGATGCCGACGTCAATTTCAAGGTGGTCAAGGAGTTCCTCGATAAGATCAAGGAGAAGTCCCTGGGCCAGGAGGTCATTCAGAGCGTTCATCCCGGCCAGCAGATCATTAAGATCATTCACGATGAGCTGGTCAGTCTGCTGGGAGCGACCAATTCGGGACTCGAATTCAAGAAGACCCCGGGCGTGTTGATGATGGTGGGCTTGCATGGATCGGGCAAGACCACGTCGTCCGGCAAGCTCGCCCGCTGGCTGGTGAAGCAGGATCGCAAGCCGTTGCTCGTCGGCGCGGACGTCTATCGTCCGGCCGCGATGGACCAGCTGGAAAAGCTGGGGCAGCAGCTCAACGTTCCGGTCTTCATCAAGAAGGGGGAGACCGATGTGCTGGTCATCGCCCGACTCGCGATGGAGCAGGCCCAGGCGCTCGGCTGCAACCTGGTCATCTTCGACACCGCCGGTCGGCTGCAGATCGATGAGCCTTTGATTCAAGAGCTGGTTCGCTTGAAGAACCTGATTCAGCCCGACGAAATTCTGCTCGTGCTCGATGCCGCCACCGGCCAGGAGGCTGTCAATGTGGCCACCCATTTCGATCAGGCCCTCAGCATTACCGGGTCGATTCTCACCAAGTTGGATGGCGATACGCGCGGCGGTGCGGCCCTGAGCATGAAGTCGGTCACCCAGAAGCCCATTAAGTTCATGGGTGTGGGTGAAAAGCTCGAGGATTTTGAACCGTTCCATCCGGAGCGGATGGCGTCCCGTATTCTGGGGATGGGCGACGTGGTGAGCTTGGTGGAGCGCGCGGCCGAGGCGGTGGACGAAGAGGATGCGCGTCGGCTGGAAGAGAAGATGAAGAAGGGGCATTTCAGCCTCGAAGATTTTCTTGATCAGCTCCGCCAGATGAAGAAGCTCGGGCCTCTAGATAAGATCGTCGGCATGCTGCCCGGGGGAAGTGAGATGCTCAAGGGGGCCGACCTTTCCAAACAGGAGAAGGAATTCTCGCACATGGAGGCGATGATCTGCGGGATGACTTTGGAGGAACGGAAGAACCCCAACATTCTTAACGCCAGTCGCCGGAAACGGATCGCGAAGGGCAGCGGCGTGACGGTGGCGGAGCTGAACAACCTGCTGAATCGATTCAATCAGATGCAGCAGATGATGAAGAAGTTCAGCAAGTTCCAGAAAATGTTCGGCAAGATGGGTGCTGGGGCTATGCCGAAAGGCCTGCCTCCGGGCATGTTCCGTTGAGCTGGGCTCTGGGCCAAACCTATAACGGGGAATGGCTTTACCACGGATTGCACGGAATGCACGGATGGGAAGAGGAATTGGGCGGTTCTGATCCGATCCGTGGAATCGGCGAAATCCGTGGTTAAAGGGGCTTGCCTAGGTTGATGCCGTGCTGGAGGCAATAGGCGGCGTTGTCGACATACTTGTCGGCCCAATAACGAAGTCCTGCCCGCTCTTCGGGGCTGAGCGCCCGCGAGATTTTGCCGGGGATGCCCACCACCATGGAACCCGCCGGAATTCGTTTTCCAGGAGGCACCAAGGCATGAGCGCCGATGATGCATTCCTCCTCCACCACCGCGCCATCGAGCACGATGGCTCCCATTCCGACCAGGGTGCGAGACCCGATCGTGCAGGCGTGCACGTTGGCCGAGTGGCCCACCGTCACATAGTCCGCAATCAGGCAGGGCAGGTCATCGGCTACATGGAGGACTGCATTATCTTGGATATTGGTGTGATGTCCGACTTCGATGCGGTCGATATCTCCGCGCAGCACCGCGTTGTACCAAATGCTGGAGTGGTCTCCGAGCTTGACGGCTCCGGTGACCACCGCACCTTTGGCGATGTAGACCCCCTGACCCAGCTGGGGTATTTGACGAAGGAAGCGATCCAATCGAGAGGTGACGTCGGTCATGGGAGAAATCTTCCCGAGTTTTGGGGTTCGATACAAGACGAGAAGTACGGACCGACGGAGCTACGAACTGCACTCAATCTATCTGCCGACAGAACCTACGGCACCTGAACCCGGAAGGCACGCAGGGAGTCCTGAGATTGCACGGGCACATCGGTTTGAAACCAGCCCTGATCCCCTAATGAGAAGTCCGGACCCCATGGGGTCCAGAGATCGAGATCAGGCGACGATTCGAGCCTTCGAGTCGATCCGGTGGCTCCGACGTAGATGAGGCGCAGGTGGGATTCATCTGCCCATTCCTGAAAGAGTGACTCAGCGGCAAGTTCGCCATGAGCCTCGAAAGCGCCGATATCACACTGCGCTCCTGAAGGACGAGGAAAACCGCGTTGGTCAGCCGGGGCGCAAAGGTGACCATCCCCTGCATCGATTGCTGGGCTTCCGGGGAGGAGAGCTAGGAGTGGAACTGTTCCGCCATAGCGGGCCAGTGGAGCTAAGCGTGGATTGAGTCCGTTGAAGCCACTGGTAAATTGGCAGCTGAGATCGGAACTTAAGTTGCCTCCGGCGTCCAAAATCGTTCCCACGCAGTTGGTGCTGGGTTTGGTATCGGCCAGGATCGAATTGGCAAGAGTGACTCTCCCGGCACCGTTGAACAGCTGTGAGCCGAACCCGTTCCCCGGCAAGGCACCCGTGAGTTCGCTCGCTTCCGCCCCGCTGACCTGGTTTTGGAAAAAGGTTGCGTGATTGAGAAAGAGTTCGCCGGAGAGGTTGCAGATCCCGCCTCCGAACCCATCGCCCCCATTCATCGGTCCTCCCCTGGCCGCGTTTAGCACGAAAGTGTTGTTCGTCGTGTAACACACGCCATAATTGGCAAGCCCGCCTCCAAAGGCATTCGTTCCAAAGGCGCGCAGATCCCACGCTTGCTCGAATACCCCTCCTTCGGCGATATTACCGACGAACGAAGAATTGATGAGGACAAGAGTGTTCGTATTGAAGAGTGCCCCTCCGTAAGTCAGTCCATAGCGAGCTCCACGGCAGTCAGTCCCGCAAATACGTCCCATCGACATGGTGAACGACCGATTCGACTCGAAGTAACACCCATCGATTGAAGCTCCAGCGCTGCTGTAGACGCCGCCTGCTGCGCTGTCAACACCGCGGGAGAATGACGTGTTACCGAGGAACTGACATTCGGAGAGCAGCAACTGGCCATGACTAAAAATGCCTCCTCCAATGCTGCTTGAACCCAATCCATAGCGTGAAATCGTGTCAGCACCTTCGGCGGAATTTTTCTCTATCGAAGCCCTGCGGAGCATCAGGGTGCCACCCTCCTGATGGATGGCTCCGCCAGTGGCCGGTGCACCGGATAGACTTCGGTTTTGCACGAGCGTCGCTTCGGTGATGACCGCGTTCCCGTCAATCGTATAGACAGCGCCTCCGCGAGAGGATCCGAAGTTGGAGAGAAGGAACGTCCCGCTTCGTTCCCCCCCTCTCCCACCGAGACAGGTGTTACCCTCAAAACGGCAGCCCTGCAGCTGCAGCGTGGTGTTGGTGCCATAAAGCCCTCCGCCCTGAGCCGAACCGCCCGGGGCAGGTTCGGGCATCAGCGGGCCATAACCTCCTACTCCGCCCGCCGCACGATTGGTGGAGAATTCGCATTGGACGAGGCTCAAGGTTCCCGACTGGCTGAAGAGGGCGGCTCCGAAGGCAGCGCCTCCTGGAATGGGCTGATCGTCGCGCGTGGAGACGCCTCCATCGCCGCCTTGAACACTGTTCATGGCAAAGCGGCATTGAAACGCATGAACGGTACCCTGGTCGTTGAATATGGCTGCTCCATAGGCGTCTCCCCCTTGTCCTCCCTGAACACCCAGCCGACCGAGTTGTCGTCCTCGCATCAGGGTCAGGTTCGTCAGGCTTAAGGTCACTCCCGGCCTGACTTCAATGAGTCGGACCGCCCGATTGCCGTCGAGAATGACGTCATGTCCGGTCGCATCAAAGATAGTGTCCCGGGTGATCACGAGGGTCTTAGGAAGGACATACGTGTGGTCGCACTCGAAACGAATGAGTCCTCCTCGCTCCACCGCGGCTTGAAGCCATTTCAAGTCACAATCGGTTACGTCCCGCACGGCCGCGACCGTTCTTCCGATTTCGAGGTCGCGTAGGGGAAGGGTCAATCCAATGCCTACCGTCTCGGTGCTTTCTCGCTCGTCATCTTCAAGCGTTTGGATGTTCAAGGTGCGTTGGGTCTCACCGGGAGCGAAAATGAGTGTCCCTTGAATCGGGAGATAGTCATGGCCGGCCTGGGCGGTGCCATCCACGGTGTGAAAGTTCACGGCAGCAGTCTCCCCTGTTGAGCCTTCACGAATCACTTCGATCGACAACGAATTGCCCTCGTAGCCCTCGAATTGAGTTCGCGCAAACCTGAATTTGGTTTCCTCCTCCACGATAGTTAGTTCTTCTTCCGCCAGAATTGCCCCCGTGGTTGGATCAGTAAGAATCAGCTGAATGGTCTCATTGGGCTCGGGGAGCGCATCTGGCCGGAACTTTACCGAAAAACTGGCGAGGGTAATTCCGGAGGAAAAAACGAGTTCTCCACGGGCGGCGGCATAGTCTGTTCCTGCAGTGGCCGTGCCATCTCGGGTTTCATAGTTGACTCGGAACGTGCCCGTCACGTTTCCGACGTGCTGGACCGTGATGACGATCTCCTCTGAGGATTCCAAGACTCTGGGCTTAGGCTTACGGAATCGTGTCCACTGGGTGTTTCCTGTGCTCAGCGACTCCACGGCTCCGATATCGCACGCGGACCCGATTGGACGTGCGCGCCCAAGCTGATCCTGCGGCGTGCAAGCGCTGCCGATGGCTCCGTCGATCAGCACGCTGCCGGGCATCGGAATTAGGGTTGAACTCGGACCGGGCGCCGCCTGAAACTCGATGGGTTGGTTTACGTAGCCGGTGACGAAAGGGCAGCTCTCATCAGAGCAGGCGTTGCCGCCGCCGTCGGCAAGCGTCCCGAAACAGTTGCCGCCCGGCGAATTGTTGGCGACCGCGCTGTTGATCAGAAGGGTGGTGCCGGAGGCATGGAAAATCCCCGCTCCTTGAATGGAAGTTCGCTCGTCAAAGTAATCTCTTTCACAACGGTTGGTCGCGATGGTCGCGTGGACCAATGTGAAAGTTCCGCGCGCGTTGAATACGGCACCGCCACGGGCCGAGGCTGGCACGAGCGACGAATCGGCTGTGGTGCGTGCATAGACACGGTTGTCCCTGAATGTTGAGTTGGTCGCGCTGCAAGTTCCCGAATTGTGGATGCCGCCACCGGAGGCAATGGCTCCTCCCAAGTCTGAGTTGAGGATGGGGCCCGAGGCCTCCACCGCCGGAAACAGGTGAGAAGCTTGGCTCACCACCGCTTCGTTGGAAATGAATGTTGCGGAGGAAAGGGTCAGAACTCCAGAATTGTGGATCGCACCCCCTTGGCTTTCCCGGCGAGCTTCTTTGCAGATATTGGATGCGAAGAGGTTGCCGTTTAAGGCGGCGTTTCCTTCGTTCGCCAATGCTCCACCTCGAGCGTTCGCGCCAGAACTCGTGTTGTACGCAAGTCTGGAGCTTAGGAGTTGCAAAGTGGCCGAGCAATAGATCGCGCCTCCGATGGCGCTGCCCGTCAGGTTCGCATCGATTCCCGCCCGACAGTAATTGTTCGTGAATGTGGAGCCGCTTACCACGAGGGTCCCGCTGCTATAGACGGCACCTCCCTTGACCTCCTCCGCTGACGGTTGCCTGAAGTCATTTGCTCCCTCGGCCCTGTTGAGCGCGAGTGTTGTGGTTGTGAGTGTAAGCTCTCCATGGAGCTGAGCGATGGATCCCCCGAAGGCCCGGAAGACATTGCTTACGGAACAGGCGACCGCATTGCCAGTCAACTCACATCCCGTCAGTGTCGAGAGGCTGCGATCGAGGCAGAGGGCGCCGCCTAATGCCAGACCCGAAGAATTCGGACTGCCCCCCGCGGAGTTGGTCCTTAACGCACACTGGGTCAGCGTAACGGTGGAATTCGTCGCATAGATGGAACCTCCGGCGGCGGCGGCGCTATTATATTCCAGAGCGCATTTTTGCAATCGGATCGAACCGTTGCGAGAGAAAATGGCTCCTCCCATTCCAGCATCTGGGCCGCCGGTGCCGAGGGCACCTCGGAACGAGCAAGACTCGGCCAGGAAGGTGCCGCCGTCATTGTAGATCGCCCTTCCGACATAGATTGGATTATAGGGCTCGTTTTGACTAAAGGGTTTGTAGCCACCGAGGTTGAGTCGCGTGATCGAAAGTGTCACGCCCGGCTTGATGATGAAGAGCGGAAAGAGCGTCGCTGCAGTTAACGTGAAGCTAGTGGTCGTCGTGAAGGTGGTGTCCTTTTCGACAATCAATGGTTGCGTCAGCTGAATGCTGCCACAACTTGCAGTGATGCTGAACGTGCCGCCCGTGGCGACCGCGTCTCGAAGAGCCACCTCATGGCATATCGCGAGATCTCCGGCGCTGGTGATCCCCGGGCAACCTAAGATGCACGACAGTGCCACGAGGCAGGCCAGATCAATCCCACCCCGGCACCATCTCAACAAGGAGGAAGGTGTGGAAAAGGTAAATACGAGGTTGAGCATCGCGAATAAGCGGGAGTGAACAGTTCCTTCTCATAATGTTCGTCCTACTATATGAGTGTGTAACAGAATGGTTCAGGGCTTTCTGGAAGTCAAGGGAAGGACAAATGAGAGGGAAGCGGAGGTGTTGGGTGGTAGGTAGGTGGATCCGTTGACCGTGGTAGTGTCCGTTGACCGTTGGCAGTGGTCAGTTGACCGTTGGCAGGGTCTCCTCACTCGTCACTCGGCTGTCGTAATCGTATTCGTAATCGTAATCGATTCCTCGCCATCCGCTCCGATTCCCGGGTTTTTCACACAGAGTCCGCCGAGGTCACAGAGAAGGCCTGGGCGGAGAAGCGCCTGAATGTTTCTCACTAAGGCACGAAGCTCAGGAAGGTGGAAGGGGGCGCTTATGGACTGCGGAGACACGTCTCCGCTTTTCCTGCACGTGACGGGGTGGCTTAGAGGCGTCCCCTGTGGGGGTGTGCGTCGCCGGGGGGGGAGGTGGCGTGAAGGAACAGCGGTGTCGTGCCACCGCGGTCCATAGTGGGGGAAGCGTTGCGTATGCGTGAACTTTCTTTGTCGGGGCCTCACCTGGCAATCGAGTGAAGAGTGACGAGTGACGAGTGACGAGTGACGAGTGACGAGTGGGTCACCTGCCACCTACCACCTACCACCTCCGCTCAACCTCGCCGAACTTATCGGTTTGACACTCGAAACGACGCCGACCTATAAGCAACTGGCATTCCGATCCCCTGGGAGTAAGCATCGATCGACATCGACTGTTCCTCGTTGGGTTTCGTACGCCAGACAAAGCCAAACATGAAAGCCATCTTCTCATTCGTGAGCTTCGGCGGCGTACTCGCCAGCCTTGTTCTATTGACCGGTTGCGGCTCCTATCAGGGCGAGTCGTGGCGCTACGAGCACGATCTGAGTGCGAATCCTACTCCCATGATTGAAAAGCAAGATTTTGGAAAAACTCCTGAAGGAGAATCGGTTGAGATCTACACCCTTTTGAACCGGGGTGGCCTCAAGGCCAAGATCATGACCTACGGCGCGTTGCTCACCGAACTGCATGTTCCTGATCGCGCGGGACGGCTGGCGGACGTCGTTCTGGGCTTTGATGATCTGGACGGCTATCTCAAGGGGCATCCTTATTTTGGAGCGACCACCGGACGTTACGCTAATCGCATCGCCAAAGCCCAATTCTTGCTGAATGGAACCGTCTACAAGCTTGCCGCCAACAACGGACCGAACAGCCTCCATGGGGGCATTAAGGGTTTAGACAAGCGGGTCTGGAAAGCACGGGATGTCAGCACGCCCCTCGGTGCTGCCCTTGAGCTTACCTATATCAGTCCAGATGGGGAGGAAGGCTTTCCGGGCACCCTGAGCATCAAGGTGACCTATACCCTGAACCATCAAGATGAGCTGCGGATCGACTACGAAGCCACCACTGACAAAGACACGGTCATCAATTTGACCAACCACTCCTACTTTAACCTGGCGGGTGCGGGCGAGGGGGACATTCTCGGCCACGTCCTGCGTCTGAATGCGGAGCGGTACACTCCGGTCGATGAAACCAGCATTCCCATCGGGGACGTCGTGAGCTCTCGCGGGACTGCCATGGACTTCACGGCGCCGATTGCGATCGGCGCCCGATGGAACCAGCTGAAGGGAACCCCGGGCGGATATGACCACAACTATGTGATCGATCGCACCTCCGCAGGAACTCTTACCCTGGCTGCGGAGGTTTATGAGCCGACCACCGGCCGTCGGATGGTTATCTCCACCACTGAGCCGGGGGTGCAGCTTTACACGGGCAACTACCTTGACGGCACCTTGACGGGCAAGGGCGGAAAGCGATACCTCAAGAACTTTGGCTTTTGTTTGGAGACTCAGCACTTTCCCGATTCGCCGAACAAGCCACAGTTCCCCAGCACCGTGTTGCGACCGGGAGAGGTTTATCGCACGAGCACGGTTCACAAATTTTCCGCCCAATAATTGGGACGCTAGCGTTGATGCCTTCCCGGCAGCTTTTGCTGTCGGGAAGTTTCGTTTTGTTGGAATGACTGGAACTAGAAATTACTATGGAATGGATCTCTCAGCCTGAAGTCTGGATCAGTCTCATCACCTTGACGCTCTTGGAGGTGGTGTTGGGGATCGACAATATCATCTTTATCTCGATTCTAAGCGGCAAGCTGCCGCCTGAGCAGCAAGCCAAAGCCAGGAAGGTGGGTTTGGCGCTGGCGATGATCACCCGTATTCTTCTGCTTTGCGGATTAGCCTGGATCGTGAAGCTTGAAAAGCCGTTTTTCGAACGCGATTTTTATTCCTGGCATGTGGCGATTTCCGGAAGGGATCTCATTCTGATCATCGGCGGACTTTTCCTCCTGGCCAAGAGCACCTATGAGATTCATGAGAAGTTGGAGGGGGTTGATGGCGAAAAGACCAAATCGATGCCAGCCACCTACAGCTCGGTCATCGTTCAAATCTTGCTTCTTGATATCGTGTTCTCTTTGGACTCAGTGATCACCGCCGTCGGCATGGTGAAGCAGGTTTGGATCATGATCGCCGCGGTGGTGATCGCCGTGGTGGTGATGCTGTTGTTTGTGGACTCCATCAGCCGGTTCGTGGAGAATCATCCGTCCATCAAAATGCTGGCGCTGAGTTTCCTGATCCTCATTGGCGCTCTGCTGGTTGCCGAAGGATTTCATCAGAAGATCTCCAAGGGCTATGTCTACTTCGCCATGGCTTTTTCCGTCGCGGTGGAGATGTTGAACATCCGGATGAATCGCAAAACGTCAAAGGTCGAGCTGCATCAGCCATATCGATAAGGCTTGGCCAGCAGAAAGGCATTGGGGAGATGTCGGATGGTCCGCACCTGGTCTCCCGACATCAGCACCTCGACAATGTCGAACCGGAACACGATCCGCGGTTGGCCTAGGTCTTTGAGATAGTCAAGGGCCGCCCGGGAGATGCGTCGTTGTTTAGCCCAATTCACCGCCGCCGCCGGCCGGTTCCAGTCTTCCGAGGATCGTGTCTTGACCTCTACGAACACCAGGCAGATTCCTTCCCGACAGATGAGATCGATCTCTCCTCGTCGCGATCGATAGTTGGTGGTGAGGCAACGGAAGCCTCGCTGCTCCAGATATTCGCGCGCAGCGGCTTCTCCCGCAGCTCCCCGTCGAAGATGGGCAGGCAGGGATCGAGACGCGTGGATGCGTCCAGGCCACAGCCTTCGAAACAACGATGAGATCCAGTTCCTCCCTTTCACTGCATCCGACTCTGCGTGTTACCCAGAGGTCGGATCAACGAGAAAAGCTGGTTAGACTTCTTTCACGACTCCCCAATAGACGTCCAATCGCCGCTTCAGAAAGAGCTTCACTGCCTTGACCAGGACCTTCGATTCGAGTTTTTGGCCGGCCTTGATGATTTCGGGCAGGCTCATGTTGGGGCGCACGGGGAAGCTGCCTTGCGCGATGATGGGCCCCTCATCGAGATGCATGGTTACGAAGTGGGCGGTGACGCCGGCGATCTTGACCCCGCGCTCGTAGGCTTGGCGGTAAGCCTGCGGCCCGGGAAAGCTGGGGAGCAGGGAGGGGTGGATGTTGATGATCTTGTTCTTGTGCCGCCACACAAAATTGGGCGAGAGGATTTTCATGAAACGAGCCAGCACCAGAAAGTCGGCTTCCGCCTCGTCGATGATCTTCAGCGCCGCGGTTTCAGCTCGAGCGCGATCCTCCCAAGGAACCAGGTGGAAAGGGATTCCATGGGCTTTGGCGATGGGCTTCAAGTCAGGGTGATTGCCCAGGATGAGGGCGGGTTCAGCGCCAAGTCGCTTGGCTTTCACCTCCGCGAGCAGCGCTTCGAGGCAATGGGGTTCGCGAGTGACCAGAATGGCGAACCGTTGTTTTCCCCCGGCGGAGCTGGAGCGTAGTTTGATCTCCATTCCGAGGTTTTTTCCCAGTCGCTCGAGTCCGGCGCGGAGCCGGTTCCGGTCCCAGTCCCCGACATTCCAGGAGGCTTGCAGCACCATGCTGAATTGACCTCGAGTGACCTGTTCATCCAGGGCTTCGATATTCGCCCCTTGGTCAAATAGGAAACTTGTCACGCGAGCAATGACCCCAGTGCGGTCGCGTCCAATCACGGTGATGGTGGCTAGTTGCTTCATCAATGTGTGCATCGACATATCAGCGAGTGCCTTTACGAACAAGGGGAATTGAGGGGGAGTGAGGAGTGAGGAGTGAGGAGTGATGAGTGATGAGTGATGAGTGATGAGTGACGAGTGACGAGTGACGAGGGATGAGTGACGAGGGATGAGTGACGAGTGACGAGGGATGAGTGATGAGTGATGAGTGATGAGTGACCCTACCACCTACCGCCTACCACCTACCACCTACCACCTACCACCTAACTCCCCACATTTACTCGTATCTGAGGGCGGCGATGGGGTTGAGGCGGGCGGCTTTCCAGGCGGGGAAGAGGCCGGCCACCACTCCGACGGCGGCGCTGAAAGCGACGGCGATCACCATGACCTCGGTCTGGATCACGGGGGAATTCTGAGTGGGTGACATTTCGCTCAATATTAGAACCAGGAGCTTCGAGGCCCCGAGTCCGACAAGGGCGCCCAGTACTGAGATCACCATGCTCTCGATAAGGATCTGCACGAAGATCGAGAATCCGGTCGCCCCTATAGCTTTGCAGATCCCGATCTCCCGGATGCGTTCGTTGATGCTGGCGAGCATGATGTTCATGATCCCGATACCGCCGACCAGCAGGCTCAGGCCGGCAATGATGCCGCCGCTCAAACGTGCGTTCTTGATGCGTTTGTTGATGTCCTCAATCTGATTTTCTTGGGTTCTAAAATTGAAGTCCTCGATTCCCCGGTGAGTGACCATGAGAACGTTGCGAGCCTGTTGTAGGGCCGGTTCCAGTCTGTCGAGGCTGGCAACTTTGATGTCGATGTCGGTCAGCGTGGGATCCGGAACATTGTTGGTGCCGGTGCAAGAGCGGAAGCGGACCCACATGGTGTTGAGCGGCGTGTAAACCACGTTGTTCTTCCTCCAAAACGCATTCCAGTTGCGCCTGCCCCAACCGCGTTGGCGGTTTGGCCCCCCCGCTTGGACTTCAGTCTTGATCCCCTCTTCGCGAATTTTCCGATCCATCTCGCTTTCGTAATGTTTAAACATGCCGACGATGGTGAAGGGTTGATCGTTAATGCGGATCTCCTCTCCCAGCGGGATGATCTCGCGCCCGGTTTCCTGCGGAGAACCGAATAGCTCATCTCGCACCCCAGTGCCGATCACGCAGACACTGCGCGCATTTTCCTCATCAATTGCGTTGAAGAAGCGACCGTGAGCCAGTTCGTAAAGGTTCATCTCCATCACCGCCGGCCAAACGCCAACCACCTCGGATGGGCGCATCGACTTTCCTCCTCTCGATACCATGACGCGGTCAAGTCCCATCTCTGGGGAAATGACCCGCAGGAGTGGGGCGCTCTCCTGCAGTGCCCGGACATCGTGGATCGTCTTGCCCGGCGCCATGTCGCGCAGGTGGTTCTGATGTACTGGGACTTTCTGTTGTTCGATGAGAACCTTGTCGAGCCCCCCCATGGCAATCATGGCCTCCTTCATCCCGTTTTCCATGCCTTTCACGATGGCGGCCATCGCCACCAAGCTGGCCACCCCCAGCACGATGCCCAGCATGGTAAGGATCGATCTGAACTTGTGAGTCCAGATTTCCTTGAGGCCGATGAGGATCGTGTTGATAAAAATCATGGCGGCGAACTCGCGTCAGTCGTAACGCAACGCTTGGATGGGGTGGAGGCGCGACGCGCGAATGGCGGGATATAGCCCCGCCAGCATGCCTACTCCCACGCTGAAGGCGAAAGCCACGAGCAGGGCGCTCAGAGTGATGACTGGCGTGTTGTCGGTGGGGGTGAACGAAGCGATCAGGTGGACCAGGGCGTACGATGCTCCGATTCCGGCGATTCCGCCGATGACCGAGATGACCGTGCTTTCCACCAGGATTTGGATGAACACATCCATCGTCGACGCGCCGACAGCCTTGCGTATCCCGATCTCCCGGACCCGCTCCGAGATGCTGGCTAGCATAATATTCATGATCCCGATGCCTCCGACCAGCAGGCAGATTCCGGAAATGACGCCACCGCTCAGCCGCGCGTTCCGAATCACCGTGGTGATCTCTTGAGCCCAGTCTTCTTGCGTTCGAAAAGTGAAATCTTCGATCCCCTTGTGAGTGACCATGAGGACGTTGCGAACTTGTTGAATGGCGGGCTCGAGCAGGTCGATGCTGGGGATCTTCATGTTCAGGTTCGAGAGCTTGACCTGTCCGGTATCGGTGCTGCCTCCGGAAAGACCGCGGAACTTCACCATCATGGTATTCAGTGGGATGAAGATGGTGTTGTTCTTCATGCGGAAGATAAAATGTCCGCCTTTGCCTCCACCCCAGCCGCGGCTTCGGGTGGGACCGGATTTGAGAGCCTCCTTTGGAAGCAGCTTGCGGAGTTCGCGCTCCTTGCGGGCGCTCTCGCTTTCATACTGGTCGAACATTCCGATGATGGTGAAGGGGAGGCCGTTGATATTGATAGACTCGCCCAGGGGTATGATTTCCTCTCCGAGCTCCTCCGGCGATCCAAACAGGTCATCGCGGATTCCGGTGCCGATCACGCAAACGCTGCTGGCGATCTCGTCGTCCAGTTCATTGAACATTCGACCGTGAGCCAGTTTGTGCTCGTTGATGATCATGGCATCGGGCCAGGTTCCGGAAACCAGGAAGGGCTCGGCGGTCTTCCCCCGATAGGTCGCGACCATCGCTTCGCGATAGCGGTATTGCTCCACGGCGGGAGTCACCATGGTCACCAGCGGGGCTCCCTTTTTCAGCGCCTCCACGTCATCCATGGTCAGCCCCTGCGCCTGGTCGGCGAGGTGTCGCTGGTAGACCGGTAGCTCGTACTGGGGCTCGATTCGAATCTTCTCCAAGCCGCCTGCTGCGACCAGCGCCTCCCGGGTTCCGTTCTCCATCCCTTTCACCAGGGCGGACATGGCCACCAGGGCCGAAACGCCAAGGATGATGCCGAGCATGGTGAGCAGGGATCGAAATTTGTGGGCCCAGATCTCCTTGATCCCGGAGGCGATGGTGTTGAAGAGGTTCATCTCAGCCCGGGGGTTGGGTTGAGGAGAGCAGCGGACGACGATCCAGGCCGGCCAGCCGTGCGTCGACGTTCTTGGCGATCTTTCCATCCCGGATCTCGATGCGACGCGGCGTTACCGCCGCGATCTCGGGATCATGAGTGACCAGGATAATGGTGTGCCCTTCCGTGCTCAACTTGCGGAACAGTTCGAGAATGGCCTCGCCGGTATGGCTGTCGAGGTTGCCGGTGGGTTCATCGGCGAACAGGATTCGGGGATGGTTGACCAGGGCGCGGGCGATCGCGACGCGCTGTTGCTGTCCGCCGGAGAGCTGGCTGGGCCGGTGCTTGGAACGGTTCTCGAGTCCCACCAGCTTGAGGGTGTCCATGGACCGCTCCCGTCGCTCCTTGCCTGAGACTCCGCTGTAGATCATGGGAAGCTCGACGTTCTGGAGAACGCTGAGTTTCGGCAGCAGGTTGAAGAACTGAAATACGAACCCGATTTTGCGGTTGCGAATGTAAGCCAGTTCGCGGGAGGTGGCGGTTTGGATCATCTGGCCATCCAGCTGGATCGTCCCGTGGGTCGGGGAATCCAAGCATCCGAGGATGTGCATCAGGGTCGATTTGCCGCTGCCGGACGGCCCGATCACCGAAACAAACTCACCTCCATCGATATCCAGCGAGACATCGTCCAGCGCTCGGATGGTTTCGCCTCCGAGCTGGTAGATCTTGCTGACGTTACGAAGCTCGACAAGCGCCATGGTAGGTGAGGGGAACTTAAGTTTTGGTCGTCGCCGGTGCTTGCTTAAGAGCCCGCCCCCACTCGGCGTTGCAGTTCAGAAACGGTCCGGGCTGCGTTCGTTTTGGTGGTCGACGGCGCAACCGCGGGCGCTGCCTTGACGGCTGGTGTGGATGTGGGCGCGGGGGACGTTGAGGCGGTGCGGCCCTTGGTTCGCTTCTCCGCTTCCTCCTTCGGTTCTTCGAGGGTCACCACTTCCCCGGCACTCAGACCCTTCTGGATCTCCGCAAAAAAGTAGTCCGAGACCCCGACTTGGATGGTGCGGCGTTCATACCCGGAGTCGTTCTTCACGTAAACGAAGCGCTCCATCTGTTGCGTATCCGGATTGAGTTCCGTGAAGACTGCCGCGAGCGGCACAGCGAGCACCTGATCGGCTGAGCTGACGGGGATCTTGATATTGGCCGTCATGCTGGGCCGGATTCGGGGATCGACGTCCTTGAGCAGGATGCGCGCGGAGAATCCCTTGATGTTGTTCTTGATCGTCGCCTGGGGAGCGATGCGCTCCACCACCCCTGTCACTTTCAGCCCTTGAATCGCCTCCACGGCGACTTCAACTTCCTGATTCACCCTGAGGCGCGTGATGTCGGCTTGGTTGATGTGGGCGTTGATGATCAGTTGGCTCAGATCGGCCACGGTGAGCACCTCGGTGCCACTGTTGAATCCAGCGGAGCCGGAGACTGCTTGTCCCACGGAGACGGGACGCGTGAGAATGGTGCAATCGAAGGGGGCCACGATCCGGGTTTTTCCGAGCTTGTCGACGGCCTGCTCCATGGCCTTCTCGGCTGTGGAGAGAAAGTTCTTCTTCAGCTCGTAGTTGGTGCGCTCCTTTTCGAACACCTCGAGCGAGACCAGCCTTTCTTCGTAGAGCTGCTTGTTGCGCAGGTAGGTACGTTCCGCTTGGTCCATCTCCACTTTAGCACGCTCGATATCCTTCTGGCGGGTCTCCTTCTCGATCTGAAGATCGCGATCATCCAAGGTGAAGAAAACATCCCCCTTTTTGATGGTATCGCCGATATCCACGGTGAGGGTCTCGATCCGGCCGTTGATTTCGGGGCGGACGCTCACCTGTTCGGCCGGTGTGATCTCGCCTGCGGCGCTGACGGTGAACCGAATGTCGCGAGTCTCCGCGACTGCGGTCGTGGACCGCTCATCGGAGCCTTGAGCTTCGGTCTGGGCTGGGAACTTGCCTTGGCCTTGGGAGTACCAATACCAGCCGCCAAAACCCAGGCTCGCCAGCACCAATAGAATAACCACCGGTTTCATGAATCGTTGTTTGGAGGCCAGACTACTCTCAAATACGGTTGCGATACCAGCGCCCTCTTTCGAAGGTAAGGCGATGGGGCCATATTGAACTACAGAGTACGACGGACCGTCCCACTCAGACGGGCTTTCTAGAGGGTTGATTCAAAGTCGTTTTGGAGAGAGGGAGGTCGGCCCTCAGGTATGCAGAATCGTGGGAACGGCTTTTCTGACTTTGGAAACCCACCCGTGGAAGACCTCCCGGACGAGGTCCGGGGCGTCCTCTTCGCCCACCCCTTCCTTGAGTTGCTCGTCCTGAGGCAGCCAGCTTGGCTTGAGGTGCTGCTCTTTGACCCGAATGTCGGTGGCCCGCAAGAAGCTTTCAAGTCGCAGCTTCAGCTGCTGATGTTCTTGATCGAAAGAGCCTTCCAGGGAGGCACAAACCTCGTATTCCAGTCTGTTTTGGGTAACCGTTCCCAGGATCTCGCTGCGGGAAAAATGTGCGCTCATGGCTCGGTAACATCCTATCTGCGCTACACTTCCGCTTCGCAGGGATTGAGCAAGGACTTACGGTTTTTGGCCGGAGTACAGATTAAACCGATCCTCGCGAAGAAATCCGACCAGCAGTTGACCGCTCCGACGCGCGAACTGGACCGCCAGGCTGGAAGGGGCCGACACGGCGGCGACCGCGGGGATGCCTGCCGCCAGAGCCTTTTGCATGATCTCGAAGGACGCTCGACCGCTCACCAGTAAAATCGACTCTTTCAGGGGGAGCCAGCCTTGGTGAAGGGCATAGCCGATGACTTTATCGACCGCATTGTGCCGTCCCACATCTTCCCGGAGCACCTGGAGCTGACCTTTGAGGTCGAAGAGGGCGGCGGCGTGGAGTCCGCCTGTCCGTGCGAAGGTTTCTTGCTGAGCGGCCATGGTTTTTGGCAGGGAAAGCCAAATCTCCGGCGTCACCCGAGTGCGTCCTCGAATGCGTGGAAAGTGACCGAACACTGCGTCGATGGAGGCTTTGCCACACAGCCCGCAGCTGGAGGAGACAAAAACATGGCGAGTGAGGGTGGCGAAGTCGACCGAGACCTCCGGCTTAAGAAAGACGTTGATGACGTTTCCTTGGGCGTTTCGCGGGTAGGCCCGGATGGCGGCGATTTCGTTCGCCCCCCGGATGATGCCTTCGGTCAGGAGAAATCCGGCCGCCAACTCGTCGTCGTGTCCTGGGGTTCGCATGGTGACACTGACGGAGCGCGTTTCCACCTGGATTTCCAGCGGTTCCTCCTCCGCCAGGTCATCCAGTGCCTGCCGGAAGCCTTTTCCAGCCGACCATTTTCGGATTCGAAGCCGGCCCTTCGGTGAGGCAGATCGACCGGCAGTGAGGCTCACTTTCTGCGGCCTCCGAACATGCTGCCCAGGACCCCGCGGATGATCTCCCGGCCGAGGGAACTGCCGATGGTTCGCACGGCGCTTTTGGTCATGGTGGTGACGAGGCTTTCCGGCTGCCGGCCCGCGGGTCGCCGATTGCCACCGAGGCCGGGCAGCGGGGCCGCTGTCGGGGCGGAGGTGGCCCCCCCGCCGAACAAACTGCCAAAGAAGCCTCCTCCGGACGGCGCGGCCGGAGAGGTGCCGGCTGCGGGCGACGCCGGTGTTGCTG
Source organism: Verrucomicrobiales bacterium (assembly GCA_016793885.1). Classification (NCBI taxonomy): domain Bacteria; kingdom Pseudomonadati; phylum Verrucomicrobiota; class Verrucomicrobiia; order Verrucomicrobiales; species Verrucomicrobiales bacterium. The sequence goes on along the minus strand of JAEUHE010000037.1, from coordinate 7,539 downwards.
GGCTGTGGCCATGGGCGGCCGTGAGCCGCTCGTAAGCGGACTCGCGATCAACCACCTTCTCGTAAACTCCGGCAACGACTGAGTTCTGGAGGATGGTTTGGCGTTGCTGGGGAGTGATCGGCCCGACTTGGCTGCGGGGAGGGCAGATGAACGCCCGCTCGACCATGGTAGGCTGTCCTCGTTCGTCGAGGAAGGACACCAGGGCTTCGCCGACACCCAGTTCGGTCAGCACCGTTTCAGTGTTCAATGCCGGGTTGGTCCGAAAGGTTTCGGCGGCTGCTCGCACGGCTTTTTGGTCTTGAGGGGTGAAAGCGCGCAACGCGTGTTGGACTCGATTTCCGAGCTGACCGAGAACGCGGTCAGGAATATCGCGGGGATTTTGGGTCACGAAGTAGACGCCCACGCCCTTGGAGCGCACCAGCCGGACCACTTGTTCAATCTTCTCGAGCAGCGCCGGGGGGATCTCATTGAACAGCAGATGCGCTTCATCGAAGAAGAAGACCAATTTCGGTTTGGGCAGGTCGCCCGCTTCGGGGAGGTTCTCGAAGAGTTCGGAGAGCATCCAGAGCAAGAAGGTCGCGTAGATTCTGGGGGATTGGAGCAGTTTGTCGGCGGCGACGATGTTGACGATGCCACGTCCTTGGGAATCGGTCTGGATAAGATCGTCGAGGTTGAGCGCGGGTTCGGCGAAGAATTTTTGAGCTCCCTGCTGCTCCAGCATCAGGAGGCTTCGCTGGATCGTTCCGATGCTCGCTGCGGATACCCGTCCGTATTGGGTGGTGAACTCGGCGGCATTGTCCCCGACGTATTGGAGCATCGATTGCAGATCCTTGAGGTCCAGGAGCAATAGCCCGTTCGAATCAGCGATTTTGAACACCAGGTTCAGTACACCTTCCTGAGTTTCGTTGAGCTGCAGGAGCCGCGACAGCAAGAGAGGTCCCATTTCCGAGATCGTGGAGCGAACGGGATGCCCCTGTTCGGCGAACACGTCCCAGAGCGTGGCTGGACACCCGGCCGGCGCGAAGTTGTCGAGATTGAGCTGGCGAACCCGCTCCAGGATTTTGGGATGGTTGCCGCCGGGTTGGGTGATCCCGGCCAGGTCGCCTTTGATGTCCGCCATGAAGACCGGAACTCCGATGCGGCTGAACTGTTCCGCCAACAACTGCAGGGTCACGGTTTTTCCGGTCCCGGTGGCACCGGCGATCAGGCCGTGCCGATTGGCCATGGAGGGCAGCAGAAAGCAGTCGTTCTTTCCACGAGCAATCAGAATCGGGTCGGTGAGACTCATAAAGAGCCATTTAAGCTGGGTCCATTCGCTTCTCAAGCAGAAAGGGACAGCAGAAAGGGTAAGAGAGGGGGCGATGGGTTTGAGTTAAAGTAGGCGTTTTCGAAGGGTAGGGAGCGACTCTGTCGAGCCCATGAATGCCCAAGGTGTGAGAGAGGTCTGCCGCACTCCATGTGCTGAGGCAGATCGACCGCCTTGCATCCGCCCTATTTCCAAGTATTGCGCCCCGGCCAGGTCTCCAGTAGTCTGTCCCCTCTATGACGTTGACCGAAACAATTTTGGCCCGTGCTGCCGGCAAAAGCTCGGTGTCGGCAGGCGACAACATCTGGGTCAATGCGGATGTGCTCATGACCCACGACGTGTGCGGCCCGGGGACTATCGGCGTGTTCAAACGCGAGTTTGGAAAGACCGCCAAGGTTTGGGACCGCAAGAAGGTCGTGATCATCCCTGACCATTACATCTTTACCTCCGATTCCAAGTCGAACCGCAATGTCGACATTCTGCGCGAATTCGTTCGTGAGCAGGATCTTCCGTATTTTTACGACGTCATCGACGATCCGAATGGTGCCTGGAAGTTCGATGCCTCCAAAGGGCTGCTGAAGCGCCAATATGGATCCAATTATGCCGGTGTTTGCCATGCGGCCTTGCCCCAGAAGGGCCACACTCGTCCGGGCGAAATCCTTTTCGGCACCGATTCACACACCTGCATGGCCGGGGCTTTCAACCAATTCGCGACTGGCATTGGCAACACTGACGCCGGGTTTGTGATGGGAACCGGTAAGCTGTTGATCAAAGTCCCTGAATCCATGCACTTCCGATTGGAAGGCAAGCTTCAGCCTGGGGTGATGGCCAAAGACATCATTTTGCATGTCATCGGCGAGATCGGTTTTGATGGGGCCACTTATCGCGCCATGCAGTTCGATGGTCCGGGTGTTCAGAGCCTGTCCATAGACGATCGCATGACGGTGGCCAACATGGCCATCGAGGCGGGTGGCAAGAACGGGATCTTTGAGTTCGATGCTCGCACCCAGGAGTATGTGGATTCGCGCGTGCGTCTAAACGGCACCAAGGCAACCTACGAACCGGTGGAGCGAAGCAAGAACGAGAAGTTCGTCTTTGAGATGACCGTCGATCTGTCCAAGTTGGAGCCCACGGTCGCCTGCCATCCGGATCCGGGTCAACGCAAGAAGGCCAAAGAGATGGATGTGAAACTCGACCGCGCTTACATTGGCTCGTGCACGGGTGGAAAGACCAGCGACTTCGTCGAGTTCGCCCGCATCCTTCAGGGCAAGCACGTCGTCATCGACACCTTTGGAGTGCCTGCCACTCCGGAGATCGTCCATGATCTGCAATCGACCCGCTGGGGCAATACCACGATTTGGGACATTTTGGTGAACGCGGGTGTTCAGATGACTGAGAATGCCGGATGTTCGGCCTGCCTCGGTGGTCCAGTCGACACCTTCGGACGGATGAACACGCCGATGAAATGCATCAGCGCGACCAACCGGAACTTCCCGGGTCGCATGGGTCATAAAGAGTCTCAGGTGTTCCTCGCCTCTCCGGCCACGGTGGCCGCGAGTGCCTTGGCGGGGCGGATCGCTGATCCCCGGGAATACCTGAGCTGAATGGAACGATCCCGGATCGACGTTCTTTTGGAAGGGGTGATTGGGCTGCTGGTCTTGGCGGTTCTCATGATCGGTCCATTGGCGACGGGGTTGGTTCGTCCGCAGGATTTCGTTTGGGCACTGGGTCTCACCGCCCTGGCGGTGGGGCTCTGGGTTTTGCGGATCTGGATATCGCCGGAGCACCGCGTGCTTTTCCCACCCATCTGCTATGCTGTGCTCGCGTTCGTTGGCTATGCCATCTGGTGTTATACGCGGGCTCCCATCGAGTACATTGCCCGCCAGGAATTGCTCCGGATCTTGGTCTACGCCGGAATCTTCTTCGTTTTTCTCAACAATCTCCATCGTCAGGAGGTCACGCAAAGAGTGGCGGTCGCGTTCCTGGTCCTGGCGATGTTGATTTCGTTCTACGCGGTGTATCAGTTTTTGACCCGATCCGAGCAGGTGTGGACGTTTACCCGCCCGCATGGTTATGAAGGTCGCGCTTCAGGAACCTATATCAACCCGAATCACCTGGCCGGCTTCTTGGAAATGATATTGCCCATCGGCGTGGCGTTTGTGATGGCGGGGCGGTTCAACGTTTTATCCAAGGTGCTCATAGGCTATGCCTCGGTGGTCATCCTGGTGGGACTGGGTTTGACTATTTCGCGGGCCGGCTGGGGCGCGGCTGGCGTGGGGCTTCTGTTTCTCTTGGGCCTTTATTTGGTCGCCTACAGTGAGAACTGGCTGCCGGCGCTGCTGGCTGCCGGTTGCCTGGGAGCCTTGGCTGTCGCCCTGTTCTTCGTGGCCCGCAAAGCTGACGCCGGTCAGAACCGTCTCACGGAGTTGCGTAGCGCTTACGACGTGCGGTATCGGATTTGGCCGGCGGCGGTTTCCATCTGGCACGAGAACCTATGGTTTGGCGGGGGGCCGGATCACTTCGATGATCGCTACCGTAAGTACCGGGCCGCATCGGATCAGTTGGTGGGGCGTCCAGGCAAGGCACACAATGACTATCTGAACGCCCTCGCGGATTGGGGCATCGTGGGAGTGAGCCTGATCGGCTTGACCTTTATCTCCCTCATTTGGGGGGTGGCTCGGAGCTGGAAGTACCTCCAGCGAAGCACGAACGAGTTGGGAGCCGCGCGGCAGAGTACCCGGGCCGCGATTGCCTTGGGGACCTGTTCCGGTTTGGTGGCGATCCTGGCGCATTCGGTCTACGACTTCAACATGCACATCCCCGCCAATGCCATTACGGCCATCACCCTGATGGCGATCTTGAGTGGCTTTTTGCGCTACTCGACGGAGCGTTACTGGCTGAGTGGAGTGGCTTGGATGAGGGTGTTGGTCAGCCTGCCATTCGTTGCCGGGTTGGCCTATCTGGTGCCCCACGGATTGAGGCTGTATCACGAGTCGGATCACTTGGCTGCCGCGGCGGCCATCAAAGTGATGAGTCCGGAGCGCTTGGAGCATCTAAAGGGGGCCTTCGCGATTGAAGATCGCAATGCGAAGACCGCTTACGCGATCGGTGACCATTTTTGGAAAGAAAGCTCGGATGGCAGCGACGGCTATGAGCAAAAAGCCAAGGAGGCCATGAGCTGGTTTGAAAAGGCTCAGCAGCTCAATCCCTTGGATCCGGGGCCCTTGATCCGCATCGGAATGTGTCTCGACTGGCTGGAGCGCAAGTCGGAGGCGCTGCCCTTTTTCGAGAAGGCACTGGCCTTGGACCCCAACGGCTTTAACACCGTTGGCCACATGGGATGGCACTATTTTCAGGTGGAGAATTACGTCGAAGCCAAAAAATGGTTCGAAAAATCGATGAGCCTCTATTGGACGGAGAACCCTCTGTCCGTTACCTACCTGAAGCTGATCGAGAAAAAGCTCGCCGAAAAAGCCGCCAAGCCCTAGCCCGTGCACCGGTCGCCTCCAGCTTTCCAAAACCTTGTTCTCGTGGGTGGCGGTCATGCGCATGTTGGCGTTCTGAAGTTCTGGGGCATGAATCCCATGTCCCGAGTACGGCTGACGCTGGTCTCCTCCCAGGTCAACACTCCCTACTCCGGCATGCTGCCCGGCCTGATTTCGGGTCACTATACTTTCGATCAAACCCACCTGGATCTGTGGAGAATTGCTCGCGCCACCGGGGTCCGATGCGTGCTGGATCGGGTTCTGGGCCTGGATTTGGACGGCCGTCGCGTGATCTGCGCGGATCGTCCGCCGATTCCTTACGACGTCCTATCCATCAATATTGGATCCACTCCCCAGCTCGAGGGAATTCCAGGCGCTGCTGAACACGCTATTCCCGTCAAACCGATCGAGAAATTCTTACCGCGTTGGGAAGAAGTACAGCGCCGGGCCGCATCCTGGACCCGCGATCGGTTTCGCATTTGCGTGGTCGGAGGTGGGGCCGGGGGAGTTGAGCTGTTGCTCTCCATGCAACATCGGTTGAAGCAAACCGCTGGTCTAAAGCCGGGAAGGGCGGTTCCTTGTGAATTTACCCTGGTCACGCAATCGCCCGAGTTGCTGGTGTCGCACAATGCCAATGTCCGACGCCGGTTTGAACGGGTTCTGCGGGAGCGAGGGGTTCGGGTGGAGTTGAACCAGCGGATTGTGCAGGTGTCGGCCGATCGGTTGCGGTCGGCCTCGGGAATGGAGATTGGATTCGATGCGTTGTTCTGGGTCACGACCGCTTCCGCCCAGTCGTGGCTGCGAGACTCCGGATTGGCCACGGATGACCGTGGATTCGTGGCGGTGAACGAATGCCTGCAGTCCACTTCGCATGCGAATGTGTTTGCGGCGGGCGATGTGGCGGCGGTGCTTCCCTATCCGCGTCCCAAGGCGGGGGTGTTCGCGGTTCGACAGGGCAAGCCACTGGCGGAGAATCTGCGTCGCGCCTTGGAGGGAAGTCCGCTGCGGCCATTTCGGCCTCAGCGTCAGTTTCTCAGCTTGGTCTCAACGGGCGACCGCCACGCGGTCGCTTCACGCGGCTCGCTGGCCCTGGAGGGCGATTGGGTTTGGCGATGGAAAAACTCGATCGATGTCAACTGGATGAGGCAATACCAGGAGCTGGAACCTGGATCGATGCCGGCCAAGCCGCTGGCCGAGTCCGCGCTCAGCGCTTCGATGCGCTGTGCGGGCTGTGGCGGGAAGGTGGGAGGCGATGTGTTGGCTCGTGTTCTCAAACGCGTGGGATCCCAGCCAGATCCGAAGGTGTTGGTGGGCTTGGCGGAGAGGCGAGATGCCTCGGTGGTGGCGATCCCGGCCGGCCAGATCTTGGTGCAGAGCGTCGATTACTTCCGATTCATGTTCGATGATCCGTATCTGTGCGGCCGCATCGCGGCCAACCACGCGCTCAATGATCTGTATGCCATGGGCGCACGGCCGCATAGCGGATTGGTGATCGCCAGCCTGCCTTTCGAGGGCGAGGTCGAGATGGAAGAGACCTTGTTTCAAACGGTGTCGGGAGCTCATCGTGAGCTGGAGCAAGCGGGTGCGGTGCTGATAGGTGGACATTCGGCGGAAGGATCTGAGCCCTCGATCGGCCTGATGGTTCAGGGGACCTTGGATGGCTCGTCGCCAGCGGCGCATCTTTCCTGGCAGCCGGGGGATCATCTGATTCTCACCAAGCCGTTGGGTACGGGCATCGTTTTCGCGGGGCAGCAGGCCGGCTTAGTCACCGGCGAGTGGATAGAGCGGTCGATTGCCAACGCCCTGCTGTCGAATCAGCGTGCTGTGGCTTGCCTGCAGGAGTATGGGGTGCGTGCCATGACCGATATCAGCGGGTTTGGCCTGGTGCGGCATTTGTTGGAGCTTCGCCGGCCCTCAGCGCTCGGAGTCACGATTGACTTGGGCGCGATTCCAGCGCTCCCGGGAGCCCTGGAATTGCTGGCTCGGGGGGTGACCAGTTCGTTGGCTTCGCAGAACCGGGCAATCGGTCGTGAGATTGTGAATCATCCGGAGAGCACAGGTGCCGGACGCTATGAGTTGCTCTTTGATCCCCAGACCGCCGGGGGGTTGTTGGGTGTGGTTCCGGCCGAAGTGGCCAAGGACGCCGTGAACGCACTTCGGGACATGGGGTATGGTGACGCGGTGGATATCGGTGTTGTCGGCGATTTCGATGGCGGAAGCGAAGGCCGCACGGTGCGGGTTGTGGGAGGTTAAACGTAGAACGAGAACGGGTGGATTGGCGGAGAGGGTGCGAATCGAACACACCTCGACCCGCAAAGCGAGCCGACGACGGTTTTGAAGACCGTGGGGACCACCAGGCACCCATCACTCTCCGGTGCATGGATAGCAACTTTCAGCGAGGCCTGGCGAGTGGAAACGGAGACGCCTGTTGCCCGCGGGGGTAGGGAATCGTCCGACACAGACGACTCTACAGTTGTAGTGTGGGCCGTCTCGGCCCATCGGGGGGGATATCCAAGGGGACAGGCCATCACTCTAGAGTTGTGGGAGCCGCACATCACTCGGCTGGGGTGTCCTGTTCGAGGGGGGGCGAAGTGGCTTTCTGTAGGTTGAAGGAAAAGCGGTGTCGTGCCCTGAGCATTACCCACAAGTTCGGAGGGCTTCCTCCCTATCCCAACGGGATTGCGCCTCAAAGCCCAGGGTTGGGAGGAACGAGCTACCCTGGGGAAAACGCCATAGAATCCACAACCC
>JAEUHE010000036.1 GCA_016793885.1 Verrucomicrobiales bacterium | reverse complement strand
CCCGCGATGGGGTTGTGAGAAAACAACGACTAACCCAGGGTAGGCGCTCCTGCGTCGCGCCAACCCTGGGCTTTGAGGCGGAATCCCTTTGGGATTCTAACATTTGGTCGAAGAACTTGTGGGTAATGCTTAGAGCCCTCTGCCGCTTTTGTCCCACCGACGGAGTCGGGATCTCCCCCCCGACCTCACCCGCCCAAAACCACGCTCCCTAACTCCGTTGTTTGTTCTTATTCAGCGCCTCGGTAAACCAATCACGGGGCGGGGGACCGGACGGCTTGGACGGCGGGCGGGGACCTGCGCCTCGAGGCTGAGCGGGGCTGGTGCGGTCGCCGCTTTTCGCCGGGCCAATCTCTGGATTGGCTTTCAGGGAGAGAGCAATCCGTTTCCGCGGAATGTCCACCTCGGTCACGGTCACGGTCACCTTCTGCCCTACTTTCAGCACTTCGGCGGGATCCTTGACAAACCGGTCCGCCACCTGACTCACATGGACCAGACCATCTTGATGCACGCCAATGTCCACGAACGCACCAAACGCGGTCACATTGGTCACAATGCCGGGCAGTTTCATGCCTGGCTTAAGGTCTTCCATTTTCTCAACGCCTTCCTTGAAGGAGAAGAGTTCGAAGCGTTCGCGGGGATCGCGTCCGGGCTTGGCCAGCTCTTCGATAATGTCCTTGAGCGTGGGTAACCCGACTGTCTCGGTCACATACTTATCGAGCTTGAGTTGGTTACGTCGAGCGGAGTCCTTAAGCAGGTCCATCACCGTACAGCCGGTGTCGCGTGCCATGGCATCAACGACTTTATAGCTTTCCGGATGCACCGCGCTGGCATCCAGCGGGTGGGCTCCGTCTCGAATGCGCAAGAACCCGGCACATTGTTCGAAAGCCTTGGGACCCAGCCGGGGGACTTTGAGCAGCTCCTCACGGGACTTGAACGGTCCGTGCTCGTTGCGATGGGCAACGATGTTGGCAGCCAGGGTGGATCCCAGCCCGGAGACATAGCTCAACAACTGCTTGCTCGAGGTGTTGAGTTCCACCCCAACGCGATTCACACACGAGATCACCACATCGTCCAAACCGCGCTTCAAGGCGCCGGCATCGACGTCGTGTTGATACTGTCCGACGCCAATCGATTTGGGATCGAGCTTGACGAGTTCCGCGAGCGGATCCATCAGGCGGCGGCCGATGCTGACGGCGCCGCGTACCGTGATGTCCTGCGTGGGAAACTCCTCGCGAGCGACGTCGCTGGCCGAGTAAATCGAGGCGCCGCTCTCGTTGACCATCACGATGGCGATCGAGGAGGGGAGTTTGAGCGCGCGGATGAACGTTTCAGTTTCGCGTCCGGCGGTGCCGTTCCCAATCGCGATAGCTTCGATCTGATACTTCTGCACCAGCCCGCGGACCGTATCGGCCGCTTCGCGAATCTCCATCGCCGATTTGCTCGGGTAGATGACGTCGTTGTGCAGCAGCTTCCCCTGTCGATCCAGGCAGACCAGCTTGCAGCCGGTGCGGAACCCGGGGTCGACCGCCATGACGTTCTTTTGACCCAGCGCCGGTGCGAGGAGAAGCTCGCGAAGATTGTCGGCGAACACGCGAATCGCTTCGGCATCGGCTCGCTTCTTGGACTCCATTCGAATCTCAGCCTCGATGCCGAAACCCAGGAGACGCTTGTAGCTGTCCTGCACCGCGAGACGCACCTGCTCGCCGCCCGGCTTACCTGGGGCTTTGACGAATTGGGGCTCAAGCAGGCTCAGCGCGGCATCCTCTGGAGGATTGATTCGAACCAGCAGAATTCCCTCGGCTTCTCCCCGGCGGATGGCCAGGAGGCGGTGGCTGGGGATGTTGGCCAGTGGTTCCGACCAATCGAAGTAATCCTTGAATTTGGCGCCTTCCTCCTCCTTGCCCATCAACATTTTCGATCGGACGGTTGCTTGCGACCAGAACAGCTCGCGCAGCTTGGCACGCGATTCGGCGTCTTCACTGATGCGTTCCGCCAGAATATCGCGGGCCCCGGCGAGGGCGGCGTCAACGTCCTTGATCTCCTTCTCCGGGTTCACGAACGCTTTGGCTTCGGCCAGGGGATCGATGGTGGCCTGCAGCTCAAACAGCTGGTTGGCCAAGGGCTCCAGTCCTGCTTCCTTCGCAATCGTGGCCCGCGTGCGCCGCTTTGGCCGGTACGGGGCGTAGAGATCTTCCAGGGTGGTGAGCTGCTCAGCGGCTTGGAGCGCCTTTTTAAGCTCATCGGTCAGCAGCTTTCGCTCTTCCAGCGATTTCAGGATGGAGCTACGTCGCTCCTCCAGTTCGACCAGCTGCAGCATGCGGTCCCGAATGGCCGTTACGGCCACTTCGTCCAGGCTGCCGGTAGCCTCCTTACGGTAGCGAGAGATGAAGGGAACCGTGCCGCCTTCGGCGAGCAAACGGCTGGTGGCCAGGACCTGGCGCGGCTGGAGTTTCAGTTCCCCGGCAACTTTGTTGATAAAAACTTCGTTCATGTCGAAATTACGTCCGCGCTGTGTCGCTCAGCTGAGCCGCGAAGGCAAGGTCTTTCTGGTGGGAAACCGCTGACAATCGGGCCTACGCCAGCTAACATGTCTCCACCATGCACCCTAACACCCCTGCCTTGGGCGATTCGATACTCTCTGGGAAGCTTAGCCGTCGTCGGGTCCTAGGGGGGCTCGGAGCGGGCGCGGCGGGGTTGGCCTTGCCCGGTTGGCTGGGGGCGGCTGCCGCAGATGGAGAGCTTAAGCTCGCTACCTTTAGCGCGGATGTCACGGTTCCGGTGGGACATGGGATGATGGGGGGAGCTTGGCTTTCCAAGCGGGTGATCGATCCTCTTGAGGCTCACGGGATCGTATGGATGCAGGGCGATCGCCGGGTCGTGTGGGTGTCGGTAGATTGGTGTGAGATTCGTAACGAGGCGTACAGCCAGTGGCAGGCCAGCCTCGCCCGGGCGGTGGGCACCGACCCTGCCAATGTGTGCATTACGACGATCCACCAGCACGATGCTCCGGTCGCGGACCTGGAGGCTGAGCGCATCCTGCGTCGACGCAACCTTCAGGCGACGGTTTGTGACCTGGACTTTCACAAGCGGGCACTCGAACGGGTTTTCTTCGCCGCCCGGAACTGCCTGAAATTGGCCCGGCGTGTGACCCACGTCGGAATGGGGCAGGCGCAGGTGGAGAAGGTGGCCTCGAATCGACGGTATGTCATGCCCGATGGGACGATCCGATTCGATCGAACCAGCAGCACCCGGAACGCTTTCGCCATCGAGGCCGACGCTGGATTGATCGACCCCTTCTTGAAAACCCTCAGCTTTTGGAACCGCGATCAAGCCCTGGCCGCACTGAGTTTCTATGCCGTGCATCCCATGAGCCACTATGGACAAGGGGATGTCTCGGCCGACTTTCCTGGTTTGGCGCGGCGGAAGCGTCAGGCCGAGACACCGGAGATCCGACAGATCTATTGTTCCGGTTGCAGCGGCAACATCACGGCCGGTAAGTACAATACGGGTGCTCCCGAGAATCGGGTTGTGCTGGCCGACCGACTCCACGCGGCGATGGTTGCCGCCTGGAAGAACACCAAGAAACGTCCGGTCTCAGGATTCACCTTTCGGACGACTCCCGTTCCTTTTGCTCCCCGGAGCAGCGCGGGGTTTAGTGTGGAGGAGCTCGAGAAGAAGTTGGACGTGGAGACCAAGCCCTTTCAGCTTTGTCTCGCGGCCATGGCACTGAGTTGGCGGCGTCGTCTCGCCCACGGGGCCCCGATTCAGGTCCCCGCCATTGATTTCGGCCCGGCTCAACTGCTTCTGTGTCCCGGGGAGGCCTACTTGGAATTTCAGTTGGCCGCACAGAAAATGGCGCCGGACTCCTTTGTCTGTGTGGCGGGCTACGGGGATGGAGCTACGGGTTACATTCCAACCGAAAAGCACCTGGCCGAGAAGGACCCCAATCTAGGAGATTGGTGTTGGGTGGATCCCGGGGCCGAGGCGAAATTACTAGAAGCGATCCGCCAGTCCCTTCGTGGCCATATGGGGTAGGGAGAGACTCCGTCGAGCCCATAAAAGCGCAAGGTATAAGAATCTTCAAAGGATCTGCGGCGAGGAGCCACTAGGGTTGATCGATGTTGTTATTTCCTCATCGGGGTAGCCCTTGGTCTTGAGGGGAGCCTTGGGCAGGAGTGGGCTCGATCGGAGTCTCTCCCTACCGCCGTGACGAGGTGGTGACGATCGACTGGTGGCCCTCGCGGAGTTGCCCCTTTGTTATCCTGAGCCGGGGCAGAAGTGGGCTCAACAGAGTTTCGCCCTCCATTGGTGATGAGGCCACGTTCGAGGCAAAAGAAACGGGGGAGGCAATCCGCTGCGCATGTACCACCAGCGCAGCCTGACGCCTCCCCCGATTAGATCGTAGCAGAAACACCAACCACGACCTGACTATGCTCGCGGGGTTCAGTACCTTCTGAACGAACGGACTCGGATGTTCCGCGAACGGCTATCAGGTCCGATGACTACGCCCAGGTGACCATGGAAGGACAATCACCCGCAACGTTCCCCTAGCCCTCGTACCTTAAGCCCTGCACCGAGAGTATACAAAGAACGAACAACGTGCCGTTCGAACCGGTTGAGTGATCCTTTTCCCCTAACACTGTTCCTTAGATCGAACTTCGAAGCGGAGGATTTGGTCCACCCCGTCGCTTCGTAGGAAAGGTATACGCCGGGAAGTGCGCACGAACAATCGGGATGACCCCATTTCGGGTCCTTCGAAGGCCCTAGGGTTGCCTAAGGTTTTCCCTTAGATTGGAGGGGGGAGGCGGACGGAGAACCGACGGGGAAGGTGTGTTTCGCCCACGGATCAAGCGGATCACACGGAAAGGGCTGGGAACACCTTGAGGAGAGGAGAATTCGATGTTTCGGCTTTCCGATTCTCGGTCCCCTCCGTGTGATCCGCGTGATCCGGTTACTGCGCAAAAAGTCGGTCTCTCCTGCTTCAGTTTATTCCGCCGACAGTCCGTCGATCCAGATGGTGAAAGGGCTCCCACCCCAGGAGTCCAGCGCGATGCCCAATCGGCTGACCGACTGGAGATCGGCGGGCCCTTCTTGAGAACGCCTCCAGTCCTTGTCCCCTGCCAGCGGGATCGACACCGGCATCCAGGTCCAGCGGGCCTCGCTGAAGGGAAGATCCCCAAACAAATTCCTGCCCTCCGCCGGCTCCAGTTTGACCTTGCCTGAGGTAGTGTGGATCCAAAACACCGGACCCGCATTCTGAAATCCCGGCAAATTGGGGTTGGTGGCTTTGATCCAGAACCGGATCTGCTTTTTCTTGGACCAATCCCAGTGGGCTTGGCCTGTGGCCGGAAAGAAGACGGTGGCATACTGGCCGGGGTAAGGATCCGGGCTCCAACGCAGGGAGTTCTTCCCGACGACCGCATCCGGGTCCTCCTGAAACTGAACCCGGCCTCGGCTACCGGAGTTACCCTCCAGCTCGAATCCCCACTGAGAGGCATGACTTTCGGTTCCGATCTCCTGGTCCACCGGTGCGGCAACCACCAAGTCGCGCCATTGGAGATCGGCCAAGACTCCGTTGTCGACCGTGAGTCCGACCCGGTAGAAACCCGGTTCGGTGAAGGTATGACGGAACACAGCTCCTTCCGACCTCACTTCCCCGGCTCGCCAGAGAAAGCGGAGTTCTCGTCCTTCCGGATCCCGGCTCCCTTGAGCATCGAGGATCACCGGTTGACCGACCGTTCCCCGCGCGCTTCCAACCATCTCCGCGATGGGAGCCAGGCGCACCGCCTCGTTCGTTCGGGACTGAACGTCGGTGCAGTCCGTGAAGAGAACGGGCTCGCTGTTGCCTTGGAACGTGTTGTTCCCCAGCCAAACCCCGTTACCCCAGCGACCCCAGATTCCCCAGCGGTTGGATTCGAGGCGGTTCTGCTGTACGATCCAGTGCTCGGTGCTCCAGCGTTTGCCCTTCGAGCCGACATCGCCTCGAAACACGATGCCGCCCCCATTGTTGTTATGACACCAATTACCGCTGATAAGGGTGTGGCTGGAGGGGCCGCCGACAATGACGATGCCGCCGTGACGGAATCCGGGCTCGGGCGCCTGGTGGTAGCCGTTGGTTAGGCCATTGAACCCTGCTTCGTTGCCGATCAGCACGGTTTGATCGCTTCCGCCGAGCCAGAATCCATAGCTGCCATGATTGGCTTTGTTGCGAATGTAAGTATTGCCCGGGCTCCAGGATTCGATGCAGTTGTTATTTGCGTAGGAGGTGTCGTTCTCGACGAAGACATTGCCGCGGGAGACCCAACCATTGAGCACGCGAATGAAAATGCCGTCGCCGCCGTGGGTGATGTCGTTGCGGAACCAGTAATTGTCGTCGGATCCGGTCTCGATGAGCACTGACGTGGAGTCTCGTGCATGAACCTCGCCGGCGGCGCGGTCGATACGGATGCCGTAGGACAGATTGTTGCGCAGGAATCGATTTCGGGACGCGTGCCACAGTTTGGCGCAGGTGTTGGAGCAGTGGGAGAAGTCGTTGTCCTCGACTAAGTTGTCATCCGAATCCACCAGGTGGATCCCGTCCCACACTCGGTTGGCTTTGGTGTGCCGGACGACACTGTCCCGGACTTTCTCGAAGAGAATGCCACCGCGCGGTGGTAACTCCCCCCATCCGTGCTTGGGGTTGCTGTAGTTGTCCGAGAAGTCGCAGCCTTCCAGATGGAGCGCGCGCGCGTTGCGGGCGAGCAGTCCATTGGCGAAGCCGCGCACGCGCAGGTTTAGAATCCGCACGTTGACACAGCCTTCGATCTGGACTCCCACGCCCGCTTTCTCGAGGGATGCGAGATCGTCGACTACGCCGGTTCCGACCAACGAGGCGCCATTCCCTTGGATCGTCACGTGATTCGCAGTCACCACTAGACGGGCATTGAGTGTCGCCCCGGCCTCCAGGGTGAGGTCATTGGTGACCACAATGTCTCGCACCGCTGCCGGTATCGAGATGACGAAGGTCAGGAGGAGCAAGCTGGCGGCCAGCGTGCTTGCGGGGAGGAGAGCCCGGCGATGAGTAGGAAGGATTGGAGCCATAGGAGATTCGCCGCCGACAAAGGTTCGCCGCCGTTTCCTCAGATCAATCCCTTGCTCTCCACCCAACGCACGGCTTGGTGGACCAGCTCAGGCAGGGTGGCGAGTTGGAGCTTGCTCTTGATGTTCACTCTGTGGACTTCGACGGTCTTCACGCTGACGCTGAGCCGGCTGGCGATGGCCTGGGTGCTGAGGCCCTGGCCGATCAGCTGAAAGACTTCCAATTCGCGGTCGGTGAGCAACTCCACGGGTGAGGTGGCCGCTTGTTGGCGGCGTCCCGCAAAGATCTCCAGGATCTTGCCGGCTATCTTTTCACTGACATAGATGTGCCCGTCCAGCACCTTCCGAATCGCTTCCAGCAGCTTGCGGCCGCCTTCTTGCTTCATGACATAGCCGCGTCCTCCGGCGCGCAGCACGCGTTCCGCGTAGAGCGATTCATCGTGCATCGACAGAACGAGCACCTTGAGCTCCGGGAACTGAAGCTGAAGGTCCTTGATCAGCTCCAGGCCGCTGCGGTCGGGCAGCGACAAGTCGGCCAGAAGGAGATCGGGGAGGGTCTTCGGAATGTTCGCCAACGCTTCTCGGGCTTCATTGGCTTCGCCACAGACCTGGAGATCTGGTTCGTGAGCCAGGAGCTGCGCCAGGCCCTGGCGCATGATGGGATGATCGTCCAGGATCAGGATGCGATGCCGGGCCTTACGCACGGCTTTGGCGGGAGCTGGTTTCATACTTCAGATTTAAAGTTACATTCGACCATCACACCGCGGGGCGATCGCGATGCGACCTGCAGGGAGGCTCCTATCATGCCCGCCCGGTAGTGCATGATCCGCAGCCCCATCCCCTTAGGCTCGACGCTGGGGGCCGTGTCGAAGCCTCCCCCGTTGTCGCGAACCCGCAGCTGGGCGAAGTTTGGCCCATTCCGGAGCTCGATATCGATGCGGTCGGCCTTGCCGTGGCGAATCGCGTTGTTGATGGCTTCCTGGGCAATGCGATACAGATGGGTTGCCACAGTCACGTTGCGCACTTCCACCAGCGGGTCGGCCGCCAACTGGCAGTTGATGTGAAACACATGCTGCACGTGCGCGGCCAGATCCTGGAGCGCCGCCGTGAGACCGCGGGATTCCAGTTGGACGGGGGAAAGCCCCCTGGCCAGCCCGCGCGTCTGATTGATGGATCCTCGCACCAGGTCGGCTACTTGACGCGCCAACTCGGCCTCCCGATGCCCTTCATGCTCGAGCCGATGCTGCAGAGCGTGGCTCATGAACTCGATGCCGGCCAGATGCTGGCACAGATCATCGTGCAGATCCTGACCGATCCTTCGCTGCTCGTTCTCGCTCACCTCCAGCACCTGCTGCTCGAGCTGCTTTCGCTCGGTGACATCGTGGATGGTCCCGATCAATTTAAACAGCCGCCCTTGCTCATCGAAGCACGGCTCGGCCTGCATCCGCACAAAGCGAGGCGCTTCGCCCAGGCGGACGATCTGGTGCTCCAGCTCGAAGGGAGATCGACCTTCCTCCAGCCGGCTCAGCTCCTGCTGGATGCGGGTTCGATCCTCCGGATGCACCAGCTCGTTAAGAAAGCTCTCCAGGGAAAGGTTGGTGCGCGTGGGATCGAGCCCCAGAATCCGGCAGGCCTCGTCCGACCAATAGTTTCCCAGCGACAGGTGGAAGGGCGTGTAAGCCTCAAAGCTGCCGAGATGCGCGATCTGCTGAGCTTGGCGCAGGTTATTTTCGCTGCGGCTCAACGCGTCGTTCAAGTTGGCCAACTCCGCCGTTCGCTTGCGTACTCGCAGTTCCAAATCCTCATGGGCCTTCTGCAGTTCCGTCTCGGCCCGGCGGCGCTCGATGAACTGGCCGATCTGGTTCCCAATGTCCTCCAACAGCTCCAGCAGTTCGCGATCGGCCGTGCGAGACTCCGTGGTGAGAAAGACCATCACGCCCAGGAAGTCCTGGCCGAGGCGGATCGGGAAGGCGAGGGCGGTTCTATAAAATGTCTTCAGTCCCTGGATGTCGGGCGGCGCGATCGCTGGATCGTTGAGCGGCTGGATCCACAGGGGTTTGCGGCTGTCGCGAGCGTGATGTGCCAATCGATCGAAGAGTAGGGGGGTGGTTTCCGCCGAATGGGCCGCCAGCGCCTGGGGATAGCGGGCTGCGATCTCCAGGTCCCCGTCCGGCGTGTTCTGGCTCCAAAAAACCCCGACATCCCACAGTAGCACGGTGCAGAGGCTTTGGAGCAACGATGGGAGAGCCTCCTCGAAAGGGTCGGTGCCCGCCATGATGCGCGTGATCGCGTGCTGAGCCTTGAGGTGACGCTCGCGGCGCTGTCGCTCCTCGATCTTGGCCTCCAGCTCGCGAGTTCGCTCCGCCAGTCGATGGCTCATCTCGTTGAGCCGCCGACGCTCGACAAACTCGGCGATGATCTTTTGCATCAACGCCCGTCGCTTAGAGAGCAGGTAGTAGATGCTCGCGGCCGCGACCGGCCCCGCCACCAGGACCACGACCAGAGCTGCCTTGCCCGGTGGCATGCCGGCAAAGAAAATTTCTTGCAGCAGTTCGATCCCCACCGTGACCAGCAGGGTCAGGGACGTCGCTGATGCCAGCGGTAAAAACCATTCCCAACGACTCGGGCTGAGATGGGTGGTGTCCTCCTCTGCGGGGGGCGAGGCCTCGACCGCCGCCTTCCACGCTTTGCGCTCGCGGGCTCCGCGCACCTCGCGCTCGACCACCGGAGCTAAGCGCGCGAGGTTGTGCTTGGTGACGAAATCATGTGCTCCGGCACGCATCGCCTCGACGGCGGTCTCTTCCCCGACCACACCCGAGACGACGATAAACGGGATATCTAGCTCCCGTTCGCGGATGATCATCAACGCCGCCATGGCGCTGAATTGAGGGAGGGCAAAGTCGGCGATGAGGGCATCCCAGGACTCCTGGGCGAGCAACTCGCGGAGTTCGGCGGCCGATTGAGCCTGTTTCCAGACCACGTTCAGCCCGGCTCGCTTCAGGGCATGGATCAAAAGTTCCGCGTCGGAGTCACTGTCCTCTACCAGCAGCAACTTCAGGGGAGCGCTCATTGAGAAAGGGGGTGGGACGAAAGCTCGCAGGCCGATCCGGTGCGCGTCCGTCCATGGGCGATGGTCATCCTGAAATTCATAACTGCCAGGACGGCCGCGGAGGACGTCCCGCTACGAGGCGAACATAACGGGTTACCGGTGATTCGCCAGCGAAAACTCCGGTGTGTGAAGGGGGGGAATCCGGGTGAGGACCAGTTCCCTTGTATGGAGTTCCTGCTTTAGCAGGTGTGGCGTCCGACCTTACTCGGGTGCCGCCTCCGCCTGAAGGCGGAACTCCGTACAAGGGACCAGGCTCTTCGGGGTATGGAGTTCCTGCTTCAGCAGGTGTGGCGTCCGACCTTGCCCGGGTGCCGCCTCCGCCTGAAGCCCAATCCATGCAGTCGTTCAGCACGCGTTTGCTTGATCTTTTTGCGAAATCCTTCGTTGTTCGTCGCTTACGTATTTCGCTCAATACGCTCGCTCCTCACGCCTCGGTTTTCGCAAAAACCTGCTGCGC
>JAEUHE010000035.1 GCA_016793885.1 Verrucomicrobiales bacterium | reverse complement strand
TGCAATGCTATGATGTTATCGCGATGTCCGTTCTGTGCTTTTGAAAACGCCCGAATTGACTGTGCTAATGGGCACAACTTTATCTAGCATCTGCTCCTCATACTCCTCCAGTGATGGGAGTCGGATATCGGCACCTTTGGCGTACGCGCGGGCGATGGCTTTGCTGGCATGACCGAGGGCTTGCATGGCGAAACGTTCCGGGTAGCCCGCTTTCTTGGCACGCTGTGCCCATGCGTAACGATAGGAGTGCAGAGTGGCGCCCTCGATGCCTAGTCCCTGACAGCGTTGCTTGAATTCCGTCGCCCGATCACCGCAGCGAACACTTCGGAGGTAGGGGAAAAGGGGGCCGCTGCTGGGAAGTGCTTTCAGAACCTTCTCGAGTTCAGATCCGAAATGGATGATGGCGACTTGATCGGTTTTGCGACGGCGATAGGCGATGGTGCGTTGGGTCCAATCGATGTCGTCAGCAGTCAGGTTGGCGATGTCGGATTGGGATCCGCCAATGTGCCAGCAGAGCTCGTAGAAGGATCGTCGCTCGGGATTGCCTTCGCGATCGAGGATTCGTTGATGTTCCTCCAAGGTGATCGCACGCTTTTCACCGTATCGGACTTCCGGCCACTGCCGCTTGGGAACGATGGGCCAAGGGAGCCAGTTCATGGAGATACAGAAGTTGTGGAGCTTGCGGAGGTGGACGTTGGTGCTGACCGTCCCGCGCCTCACTACGTCCAGAATTTGCTCGGCGGTGGTTTCCATGATGATGCGATCGAGCAAGGGCTGCAGAACTTCCTGGCGTCCGGCGCGGAACCAGCGTTCCTTCGTAGCGCCGTGCTTGGAGTTGATGATCCAGTCCAGGGCTTGTCGCCACGTGCGGGTGGCCACCCCGGAATCACTTCCCGCCAGGTAGGCTTTGGCGATTTGAAGGTTGAGGGAGGGTTGCCGGATGGCTTGGTTCTTGGCGATGAGGATTTGTTCGGCGGCGTCGCGGTCCTTTGTGTTAAGACTCTCGCGTTTGCCGGTGGTCGAATCGACGCAGTAGTAGGTGCTGCGTTCTCCCCGTTTGACGAGTCGGTATCGGTTCTTCATGCGGATGACGTGTTCGAAGACGTATCCGAACCGATGACCGAAACGGTTGCTCAAGTAGTGGGCGAGTTAACTTGGGTAAGCCCCGAGTTAAGATAAGCCCAGAAGTTGGTGCCCGTTTTGGTGCCCGTCAGGGCTCTCGACCCTCTCAAAACGCTCACACAGAAGTGTTTAGAATTGGAGGCGAGGGTCGGAATCGAACCGACGCATAAGGCTTTTGCAGAGCCCTGCCTTACCACTTGGCTACCCCGCCGGGTGAAGAACCTAATCGATCCTGTACTGCTCTGTTCGTGCTGTTCTGGTCGCTTGCCCACCCGCTCTCTCGCAGAACCGTCTCAGCAACATGGGCCAAGACTTAGGCCGGCTACTCCCAAACAGCGGACTCAAAGTCGAAAAACTTAAATGGTCGGGGCGGTGAGATTTGAACTCACGACCTTCTGAACCCCATTCAGACGCGCTACCAAGCTACGCTACGCCCCGACCATGGGCTCCCCACGGTCGCCCGTAGGAAGCCTGACCAATATGAAGAACCCGTTCCTACGTTTCAATCGGAATCTTTTTCGATCGGATTGGATGGGGATGGGAACCGAGAGGGACGGGGATTCGTCCAGCATGGACGACGCTACAGGGGGGCGGGAACCGAGGGGAACGACTCGTGACCTCGTCGCCTACAGGGGATGGGAGGGGGAATCGTCCGGGGACGGACGACGCTACAAGGAAGGAGGGTGGAAAGGCGGGAGGCTAGGTGGTAACGCGCATCACGATGGCGGTGACGTCATCGAGCTGTGGGCCTTTGCCAGCGAATTCCTGCACGGCCTCATACAAAGCCTGCACGATTTCTCGTGCGGGTTCAGTCCGATGGGCTCGGATCACTTCCAAGGCGCGCTCTATCCCAAACAATTCCTCGTCGGGAGCAGCAGCTTCCTCAATGCCGTCGGTCAACAGAACGATCAAATCCCCAGCGTCAAGCTGGAGGACCGAAGACTCGGCATATTCGGTGTTAGGACGCCGTCCCAGAGGTAAGCCCGTCCGCGGTAACTCCCGCTTCACGTTGCCTTCCCGATCAATCACATAGGCCGGCGGATGCCCAGCACTGACATAGGCCATCGAACGTGTCACCGGATCCAGTCGCGCCATGAACAGGGTGATAAATCGCGAAGATCCTACGTCCTCCGCCAAAATGGCGTTCGCTCGGGTTAGAATTTCGCCCACATTGTGGCGTCGGCCCGCTAACACCCGCAGATACGCCCGGGTCTCGGCCATCAACAAGGCCGGCCCGATCCCATGTCCGCTCACATCACCTAGCACCACACCAAGCTGGTTATTCAGCATGGGCAGGTAGTCAAAGTAGTCCCCGCCGGCGGCATCGGCCGGAAAGCTAGCACCAGCAATCTCAAACCCGTTCAGCTCCGGAGCACTCTTGGGGAAGAGTCGCTGTTGAATCTCCCGAGCGACCCGGAATTGCTCCTGCTTTTCGCGCAGCTCTTCCTCGGCCTTCTTTCGGGCCGTGATGTCGCGAATGAAACAGACGAACCGACGATGTCCGTCGAGTTCCATGTCGCTCATGCTGATTTCCATGGGGAACTCGGTCTTGTCGTTCCGCAACCCAATGGTCTCCAAGTTCCGCCAGCGGACTCGCACAGCTCCCGCCTTCAGGGTCTCTTCCAGCTTGGTCCTGAGCAGGCCTCGCAACCGCTCGGGCTGCAGGATCGAGAACGGCTTCTCAACCAATACATCGGGTGGATAGCCAAAAACCTCCTCCACAGCGGGGTTAACGAACTGCATGTGACAGTTCTCATCCATCAAAACCACGCCGTCAGGGGAGGTTTCCCACAACAAGCGATAGCGTTCCTCGCTCTCTTGGAGGGCACGTTTGGCGGTTTTTTGGTCGGATCGAATCGACGCCTCACGCAATTCCCGCTCCACCGCCGGGGCCAACCGATTTAGGTTCCCCTTCATCAGGTAGTCGTGCGCCCCAGCCTTCATCGCCGCCACAGCGATGTCCTCGCCGATCCCCCCCGAAACGATGATGAACGGCAAGTCCAACCCGATGCTCTGCACATACTTCAACGCATCTAACGCATTGAAAGTAGGCAGGTTATAGTCCGCGAGAATAATGTCCCACACCTTTTCCGTCGCCGCCTCGGCCAAGGCTTCCGAGGTCTCAACCCGGTGCATAAAGGGGTCGTAGCCGGCGCGGCGCAGCAAGCTAATCATCACTTGCGCATCGAACTCAGAATCTTCCAACACCAGCACTCGCAGTTGTCGTTTCATCGCGAAACCCGACGTAAGGGCCATCTCAGCATCGACCGACCGGGCGATTTATTGAGACCCACTCGCCAAAACTAAGGAAAGCCCCGCAGGAGGGCTAGCGAATTTCCGCTTGAGATCTAGAAGACTTCACCTACTATTCGGCCACCAAACTAATCCGCCACACCCTTGAGCATGGATGTTATAATGGTCAAAAGGCGGGCACATGGATGTGAGTGCCCTACCTATAGCGCTTTAACTTCTCTTAAGGTTCTTGCACCTTGGGTTGCCCGCAGGCATGGGCAGAGGTCCTGGTCCGGGGCGTCTCGAGACGTCTTTCAATTCATGTCTGACGGAAGGGGGAGGAGTCTCTCGTCCGTTGGTTTGTTTCACTTCCGCTGGGGTTTCCGGAAAGCTGCTGATCATCCCCTGATTAGCAGCGCAAAGGAGACTTATTTCTGGTTTGGATCGGGGGGTCCCCTCCCCCTCCAAGCTCCGAAGAAAGTCGTGCAGCGCAACTCCGCTATCCCAGCGGCTTACCGTGTGACAGGCGGCAGCAGGTGGGAGAGGCGACGGCTGGGTGGCCGTCCTGCGGAGTGTCACCAGCGTTTATCGCGACCCAAAAGCAGTCATGCCAACACCGTTGCCGTTGGAAAGCCGAAATGAACTCGGCGCTACTGCTGTGCTCACCGACCACCGTGAGCCAGCCCCGCCCCGCCCCGCCATCCTGCCGCGCCTTCTGATCGTTGATGACGAAGAAGGCCCGCGGGAGTCGCTGCGGCTCGTGTTCCAGGAGGACTACCAGATCTTCGTGGCGTCCAGCGCTCGCGGTGCCTTGGAGCTGCTGAAGACGCAAAGCGTCGATGTCGCGATCCTGGATATCCGCATGCCAGGCATGACTGGTCTGGAGCTCCTGGAGGAGGTTCGCCAGCTCGATCCGACCATCGAAGTGGTGATGCTCACCGCTTATGAGACGCCCGAATATCTGCGCAAGGCTCTGCGACTTCGCGCCTGCGACTATCTAAACAAGCCCTTCGACGTGAAGCAGATTCGCTCGGTGCTGTCGACGGCGATGCTGCGTCGGACCACAAATAAGGAGGTCCAAGACAACATTCAGCGGCTGGAAGAGATTCGCGAACAGGTCCATGCCTTGAAGGTGAAGGAGGAGACGATGCGCACACGGGGCGAGATCTACGCGAGCATCATCCACGACATCAACGGTCCGCTCACCATCATTTCGGGATTGGTCCAGATTATCAATCAGCGACTCAGCCAGGAGTCTTCCGTTCATGGCGAGGACCTGGAAGTCATCAAGGATCGCATGCGCCGCGTCACCCGGCAGGTGACCAACTGCATTGAAATCTCGCGACGCTATCTTCGGTTGCTCACGCCCAACTCTCAGGAATCGGGCAAGGTGTGGGTGAACCAGATCCTGACCGACCTGGGCGATCTGGTGCGCGCGCTGCCCGATGCCCGCGGACATGAGCTGCAAATTCGTCCCCTGCCCAAGGATGTGATGGTGCTATTGAATGGCACCGACCTCATCCAAATGCTGTTGAACATCACGATCAACGGGCTGCAGTGCTCACGCGAGCGTCATGTGGTGGAAGTACGCGGGCAGGTCCTGTTAAAGCCGCTCGACATCTCCCTCTTCAACGACAATGAGAACGAGCGGTTTATCAACCGGGAAGAGTTTCAGAATATCACGCCCTTGATGGCGCTTTCGGTGACAGACAACGGCCCGGGCATCGCTCCGAACGTCCTGGAGCGCATCTTCGAGCCCTACTTCTCCGGACAGCCTTCCGGCAAGGGCGCCGGCCTGGGATTGTGCATTGTGCGACGGCTGCTGAAGGAAAGCCGAGGCGGCCTGCATGTGCACTCCGAGGTTGGGCGCGGGTCGGTGTTTACTCTCTATCTGCCGGCGCGCATGAGTGGGCCGGACCCCTTCAAGGGCTAGGAGGCACTGCGTGCGGGAAGACAGAAGACCCTTGAGTGAAGAATCGAAATTCGTTGTGGCGCGAGAGCAATAGGCGGCCCCAAGGACTCCTTACGTTGTCCCCTACAGTCCTGAGTGTAGGGGCCGAGGTAACGAGGCTTGGTTCATGGAGAGCACGTCCTGCGATTCCCAAGGCATACCTCCGCACGCAGTGCATCCTACCAGCAAACGCCGTCGGCGCGATCCCATAAGTCTCGGCATCTCACAACAGGCGTGCTCTCGCGCCGACGGTGTTTGGTGCCAGCCCAAAAAAGACACACGCCGCGCCAAGGACGGTTCACGGACCGTCATTATTGGCGCGGCGTGGTGAAAACCACTCCAGCGATCGAAGGCCGCGGCTTAGCCGTGGTAACCTTCTTCGCCGTGTTCAGCCAGATCGAGACCCGCGGTCTCAACCTCTTCGCTCGGCCGCAGACCCACAACCGCCTTCACGATGAACGCGATGACAGCGGTGGCCACCACCGACAGGACCAAGGTGACCACGATCGCTTTGATCTGGGCCATGAGCAGCCCGTCTTTGACACCGGCCACCACCGAGTTGGCCTTTTCATCGGCCAGGATGCCGGTGAGCAAAGCGCCGAGCGTGCCACCCACACCGTGAACACCGAAGGTATCCAAGGCGTCGTCATAGCCGAGCCAGGCCTTGAGCTTAGCCACCGCGATGTAAGGGATGATGCCCGCGAGAACACCGATCACCATGGCGCCGTTCGTGTTGATGAAACCGCACGCCGGAGTTACCACCACGAGACCCGCCACGATGCCGGAGCAGAAACCGAGGACGCTGGGCTTGCCGCGCATCAACCATTCCGTCATCGCCCAGACGAACCCGGCGGTCGCAGCGGCGAGCGTTGTGGTCGTGAAGGCATTGGAAGCGATGGCATCGGCGCCGAGAGCGGAGCCGGCGTTAAACCCGTACCAACCCACCCAGAGCATGCCAGTGCCGATCATACACATCACCATGCTGTGCGGAGGCATCGGAACCTTGCCGAAGCCAACGCGCTTGCCGAGGATGATGCAGAGGACCAGAGCGCTCCAACCGGAGCTCATATGGACCACCGTTCCACCAGCGAAGTCGAGAGCCTTGATGCCCGCATTCGGGTTCAGCGCACCGCACATGAAACCGGAAGTGGCCCACACCATGTGGGCGAGCGGGAAGTAAACCACGAACATCCAGAGCGCCACGAAGAGCAGGACCGCGGAGAACTTCATGCGTTCGGCGATGGCGCCGATGATCAGCGCGGGAGTGATGATGGCGAAGGTCAGCTGGAACATTGCCCACATCATATCACTGATCCAGTGATAGCCGGCACCGACCTTGCCCGGTTCAAGTCCTTGGAACATGGCGTTGCCGAGATCTCCGTAGAAGGGATTGGAGCCCGAGAACGAGAAGCTGTAGCCGCACAGCCACCAGAGGATCGTCACCAAACCGGCAATGCCCATGCACTGGGCGAGCACGGACAGCACATTTTTGCGGCGCACCAAGCCGCCGTAGAAAAGGGCAAGACCGGGAAGCGTCATGAACAAGACCAAGGCGGTGGACACCATCTGCCAGGCGTTATGTCCCGGGCCAGGTCCGGCGATGTTCGAGGGGGCGTTGGTTTGTCGAGCCGTGTTGTTCATATACGCCTCGATATCGGCCAAGCGGTCTTCGATGGACGGAGGCGCAGGATCGGCGGCGGATGCGGTGAACGAGGCGAACAGGGCGAAGGCCAGCAAGGCCAGTAGAGAGAGAGACTTTTTCATTGGTATCATTGGGATAGTGTGGTTCTAGCTGAGCGAGCTTCAGACGGCTGCTTCTCCTTTCTCCTCAGTTCTAATGCGCACGGCTTCCTCCACCGGGCTTACAAAAATTTTACCGTCGCCAATCTTCCCTGTTTTGGCGGCCTTGATAATCGCCGTCACTGCCGAGGATACCTGCCCGTCGCTGATGACCAGCTCGAGTTTGATCTTCGGGAGAAAGTCGACCGTGTATTCGCTGCCGCGGTAGATCTCAGTGTGACCCTTCTGGCGGCCGAAGCCTTTGACTTCGGTAACGGTCATTCCCTCAATGCCGACTTCGCTGAGGGCATCCTTTACCTCCTCGAGCTTGAAAGGTTTGATAATGGCTTCGATTTTTTTCATAGGCGCTTAACCAAGACGGGGGTTGGAGTTCAATCGCCGCGGCACGAACGAAACCGGCTTGGTATGAAGGCGCGTCTCCCTCAGGGGGATAGTCGCGACGTTCTCGATGTGCTTCAATTTGTTCATTGAATGCGGCATGCCCCCTTAAGCAGCGTGCTTGCCATCTACGAAAAGAGTTTTTTGACACCTCCTTAACTTCCGTGTTGAAAGCGTTTTCTGGCGAGTATGAACAAGGTAGTTCTTAGTAATCAAAGTGTTGCATTTTGATCACCTCTTCGTTTTTTAGCCAATTCAGGGCCTTCTGCGGCCAAAGAAGATCACGTCAGGTTCGAAGCCGGCCCTCGGAAATCGAAGCGGGGACATAGGGCCCACGGAACACGAGGACCCCACAGATCTGCAGAAGGATTTGCGAAGGCCGGGCCGACTGAGGGTACTTACCCGATTGGAGGAGCCGCCGTGATTATGGAGTGCTGTAGCCCTCTACAGCTTTTCGGCACCCCCGGAGGGGGATCCCAGCTCCGCTGGGAAAGTCAAAGCGGTAGGGGTCTCTAAGCATTACCCACAAGTTCGGAATGCTTCGGTCCCTATCCCAACGGGATTGCGCTTCAAAGCCCAGGGTTGGGAGGAACGAGCTACCCTGGGGAAAACGCCATAGAATTCACACGAGTGAACTATAAGCCTCTTCGGACCACTTCGTGGTCAACCCCATCGTGGGTTGCGGTTTGGTTGGGGGTGTTAGCCGATCCAGTCGCAACCCGCGATGGGGTTGTGAGAGAACGACGACTAACCCAGGGTAGGCGCTCCGGCTTCGCGCCAACCCTGGGCTTTGAGGGGGAATCCCTTTGGGATTCTAACATATGGTCGAGGAACTTGTGGGTAATGCTTAGAGGGGTCTACCGCACTCCATAGGGTCAGGCTGTCGGACCTGTCCCCACCGGACGCGAGTCCGACGGCCTGCTAGTCGGGCTTTTTCTGGGCGCGGCGCTTGGCTTCCAGGAGTCGACTGGTGGTGGACGTAGGCGTGGGTTGCGCGGCCGATGCGGGTGACGGTGCTTCGGGCGACGCTGCTGGTGTTGAACCCACGGTGGCCGAAGCTGGGATTGGCGTTTCGACCACCGGCTGGGCGGGACGGAACAAAGCGGGATCGGCGGTCGGTGCCGGCTGCTGGCTGCGAACCTGATCACGACGCGCGAGCAGGGCTGATAGCGACTCCTCCGGTTTCCCCTCCGGCACGGATGGTTTCCAAAAGAACAATCGTCGCCGCCAGCGGTTGGCAAACTTGGCAACATCCTCCGGATCCAGATCCACCCGTCGCAGACCCACATCGAAGGTAAATAGCACCACAGCCAGCTTGAGCAGCCACTCCCAAAGATCGTGAGCTTGAAATGTCTTCTCTCGATTCAACCGGAAAGGGACATCCTGGGGATTGGCTGGATCCAAAACCTTGCCTCCGCCCGCTTCGGCCAGACGGTGCAACAAATTCAGGTTTGGGCTGGGCGCCGCAAACTCCGGAGAGAAGTTCACACTCGCTCCGAGGACTTGGGAGGCACGCACCTTCCCGTCCTTCATCTCCATCACATTGAGCACATACGCGCCCACCTCGCGCGTTGCAAAGCGCGCCTGATAACGTCCGGCCCCGTTTTGTTCCAAGCGCACCGTCTGCCGCTCTCCCTTCGGGCTGACCACCACGGCTTGCAGGTTGAGAAAGTTGCGGTAATTGCCTTGTTCATCGACGGCCTCCAGAGTGATCAGGCCTTCGCCCTTGTCGATGTTGACCTCGGTATTGAACTCGGCATTGTCCAAGCGACGCAACGACCACTGGGCGATCTGCGACCAGAACTGCTGGTAGCGATCCCACGACAACCATGCGCCCGACCACTTGGCCTGCGCATCTGAAGTGAAGGCTACGGACCGTCCCAGCCCATATTGCCAATGGGCTAAGATGGGATCCCCCTTGTCCGATACCAATGGCGTCTCGGCACGGGCCTTGGGCGAGGTCGAAACATAGCCCCGCAGGGTGGGATACTCCGCCGGCGGGATGCCGCGGATCAATTCGCTCGCCGCGGCCAGCTTCGGTTGGAACGGGTCCTCAAAGATGGCAGACTTCAAAATGACCGCCGCCTCCTTGAGAAAAATCTGGGGCAGCTCATCGGGAGAGCGTACATCGTAGAATCTTCCATTTCCCTTCGCGGCGATGGCCATCATCGTATCAGGACCGGCATGTCCCGAGATCAGCACGGAGGTGACCGTGATGCGGGCATCGCGAATCTCCTGCATGAGCGCATCGGTAGGCGGCCCGGGATCGCCATCGCTGAAAACGATCATGTGTTTGAGGTTCGCCGTTGATTTGGCCAACGAGGCGTGGGCGCGCTCCATCACTTCTTGAAAGCTGGGCAGATCGCCCTGGTTCATGCCGGCGATCTGCTTTCCCGCCTCCTCCTTGTCGCCGACGGGTGCCAACTCGAAAAGCCAGCGAACCACCCCATCCCACAGCACCACGCCCATTTCGTCCTGAGCGTTGAGAGCCTCGAGCACCCCGAGCGCACAATCGCGCGCCACTTGGTTGCCGTTGGCGAATTCCATACCGTGCATCACCATCGCAACGGCGCCCTTGGGCAGGACTTTTTTGCTGTCCAGCTCCATGCCAACTGGCAGCACGGCCTCCAGCGGGGTTCCGCGGTAGCCACCGGCAGTGAACGCCTGGTCCCCCCCGATGCAAACGAGGCCAACCCCAAAATCCCGGACCAGGCTTTCGATGGTCCGGAGCATGCCGCTGCTAAAGTCTCCCGCCGCCACATTGCTGAGAAAGATTCCCTCGTAACTCTGGAGCTCGGCGAGCGATGTGGGCATGGCTCGCACATCCACGGACGTTACCTGAAGCCGAGCGCTGCGCAGCGCGGCCAGGAGGGGCGCGTCTTGTGAGGGGTTCGAGGAAACCAGCAGAACGCGTGGCTCGCCTCGCACCCCGGTAAAGGCGGTGCCTCGATTGTTTTGAGGCAAGGAGTCGCCGCCGACCTCCAGCTGGGCGTCGTAGCGATAGAATCCAGAGTCATCCAGCTGCTGAGAGAACGAGAACAAATTCTTGCCGGGCGTCAGGACCACCTTTTGCTCCCCCAAGAGCTGATCGTTGCGATAGATGCGCAGCACTCCATTCTGATTCTGACTGGCCTCGATGAACACCTTGGGTTCGAAGGCCTGACCCTTCTTCAGACGCGACGGCACCGTCACCTTTTCCACCGATGCATCCCCTGCCCTCTCGACCCCCCGAGGGAGCACATCCAGGGTGACCCCCAGAGGCCGGGCCGCCAGCAGCGAGCCCATGGCATCACCCACGTTTTCGTTTCCGTCGGACACCAGCACCAACCGCTTCTGACCTTCCTCCGGAAAAGCCGCAGTGCCCAATCGGATGGCGGCTGCGATGTCGGTTCGCTCGGCGGAGATCACCGCATTGATCCGCTGGAGATCGAGCATGGAACTGGCCGTTGTCTCCAGCGCCGCATCGGCGGCAAACACCAAAACGCCCGCCTTGTCCCGAAGCTCCTTCTGTCGCACCGCCTCATTGACATAGCGCAGGCCGGCCTCCTGTTGCGGCGAGGGAATGCTGTCCGACCGATCCAGGAGGAAGAAGACGTTCATGGAATCCACCGGCTCGCGTCGCTGCAGCCCAGCCAGCGCCGCGACGACCAGGAGCACCAGCAGTATCCGAATCGCCAGCGTGGTATTCCTTTTCCAGCGCGTCAGCGAGGTATCCGAGAACCAGGCCACCCATAAAACCCATCCCAGGGCAGGCACGAGCGCCAGCAACCAGAGCGGATGGGTGAATTGAAAAAGCATACCTGGTTAGCGTCGAATCAACTTTTGCACCCGGTGGTTGCCGGAATCCGCTACATATAGATTGCCGCGGGAGTCGAGCGCAATGCTCCAGGGGTTGCCAAATTGTCCGGGAGCAGACCCATAGCCCCCGACCACCTCCAGGGATCGGTCCGCGGCGTCGAAGACCTGGATACGGCTATTCCCAAACTCGCACACGAATTGCCGGCCTTGGCCATCCACTTTAACATCGTACGGATAACTCAGCTCGCCCTGCCCTGCCCCGGCGCGACCGTAGGCCCGCAGCCACTCGCCCTCGGATGAAAAGACTTGGATGCGATGATTGCAGGAATCAGCAATGAACAAACGGCCGGAGGCGTCCACATCGATACCCTCCGCCCGATTGAACTCTCCATTGCCGAGACCCGGCCGCCCGAAAACGCTAATCCAGGTAGGCTCAGGGAGTCGGAACGACTGTACCCGGTCGACAAGCGTGTACTCCGTCAGCCACAGGCGTCCCTGAGCGTTCACGGCTACTGAACGCGGAAGAGTGAGCTGGCCCGCATTGGTGCCCGCGGTTCCCCAGCGGCGAACCAGGCGTCCATCGGTGGTGAAATGATTCACCCGCTGGTAGTGCGGCTCCACCACCACAATGTTTCCCTCCTGGTCACAAGCCATCCCTTTGGGCTTTCCCAAGTCGGTCTGCGCCAGCTGCCACATGAGGAGGAATCGACCGTCGGGGGAAAACTTCTGCACCCGAGCCGTCAGGTCGACGACATAGAGATTGTCCTCTCGATCCACCGTAAGCGAGCGCGGCTTGTTAAACTGGCCGGCGGCCGTCCCCCGCTGGCCGAGAATTTCAACACGCTCAAACAGCGCACTGGGAAGTGGGGCCGAGGCAAGCGGAGCGGAGGTGGGGGAAGAGGGGGTGCAGCCGCTGAGGAAGAATGGAGACGCGAGCAAGCCCAGCTCCCCTGCTCTGCCCAGGCCCAAATGACCCGCCCGTGAAACACCAGAAAGGCGCCGAAGCGTGCCAGATCCAAGTCGCCACAAAATCCAGGGCAAAGCGGCGGCAAGAATCAGTTGAAGACACAGGGCGTTCACTTGGTCGTTGTGCCCGTAATGGAGCAGGTTGAAGATTCTGAGCGCAAGCGTTTCCCCACCGGGGACCTGCAGCAAGGTCATCACTTCCACGTCCCAGAGTACGATCAAATACAAAATATACCAGGCCGCAGCGCAACCAGAGCTCACTTGAGGCCACACCACCCGCAGACCCGCGTCGCGTCGGGAGAGAGGCATCAAGGCCAAGGCATCCCGCAAACCTGGATCAACCCGACTCAAAGCCATCTTGGCTCCGAGCCATCCGATGACCGCCACATGCACGGTGAGAGTGGCGATCGCCAAGCTCGAGGTCCCGTAGAGCGGAAACACTGGCACCGCTCCGGCCCAAGCGATGGCGACGATGGCAAGCAGCATTCCAGGAACGAGGAAGACGAGGGCCAAAGCTCCGGTCACGACGGAGTCGCGTCGATCCTTCGCCTCAGAATCGAACCCCGACCGCCGGTCCGAGAAAGCCCGGTGGCGAAAGGCCCAGAGTCCGGCCAGCAGGCCAATCGTGGCCACGATCGCCCCATAGCGAATCGAGGTGATCATGGCGGGAAATCCGGCTGCAAAGGCCGAAGGCAGCTCCGCCCAGGTCCGTCGGCTGATCACCAACTGGAGAAGCGGAAGACCCAGGGCCAAAGCCAAAAGCAGCCCTGCCCCGAGGCCCAAGGCTCGCACAGGCCCTCGGCCCAGCTGCTGCTTCCAAACCGTGGACGCGACCCAGCCATTCCAGGACGGCGTCCCCAGCCAGCGAGTGCGGCATCCCAGCACTACGCCAAGCGGCACAACCCAGAGCGGCCAAGCGGTGCGCAGAGCGGCCCAGGCATCGAGATCCGTGGAGTACCGCGTCCAGACTTCCGCGGCCAGAACCTTCACTTGCAGCAAGGTCGGCACGCTCACCTGATTGATGCTCAAGGCGAAGACTAGGAAACCTGAGAGCAGCAAGGCGTCACGACTGGTCGGAGCGAGCAGACGTCGGAAGAGCCGGAAGCCGCGCAACTCCGGCTCGATCTCCAGCCAGCATCGAGGCATCGCCGACCAACACGCGGTTAATGCCAGCGCAGGCAAGGCCCAGTATTGCAGAGACAGCAGCCCAATCACCCCGCCGATCGTGAAAAGCAGAGGGGGCGCTCCCTCCCACGGGCTCGCCGGCGTGCCCACCAGATCCAGCCAGGTATTCGTTACCAAGAAGGACGGAAGCATGAGAGTGATCATCGAGGCCAGCCAGACCAGCTGTTGGCCGAGTCGAGAGAGAGTCCGAGCCCACAACGCCACCACCACGCCAGCGCCCAAGGAAACCAGAACGGTTCCCACCCCCACCACGAGACTGTTGGCCAGAGACGCCACGATCATCCCAGGTGGGACAACTGAATTGGGTTCGTGCTCACGCCGCCCAGCGTTTCTCCTGGTCCCTGGGAATGCAATCCTGAGGTGCCATCGCAGACGATTTCCCGATTATACGTACACGTATTACAATCACCGTTCCAAGGTTGATCTTATCGAATCGCTGGCGCAAGCTAGCGTCCCGGTCGGTACGGGACTCATTCATGTTCGTTTATCCTAAGAAATACGACGTTATCGTTATCGGTGCGGGACATGCTGGCGTTGAGGCGGCTTTGGCCTCGGCGCGCATGGGCTGCACCACCCTGCTCCTCTCCATTAACCTCGACACCATTGGCCAGATGTCTTGCAACCCCGCCATCGGGGGCCTCGCTAAGGGTCATCTCACGCGGGAGATCGACGCTTTAGGCGGAGAGATGGGCAAAGCGACCGACATGACCGGAATCCAGTTCCGGATGTTGAACACCAAAAAGGGCCCGTCGGTGTGGGCTCCGCGCGCTCAGTGCGATAAGAAAGCCTATCAGTTTCGACTTAAGTGGATTTGCGAACGCCAAGAGAATCTGGACTGCAAGCAAGGCCAGAGCGCCAAACTCCTTTTCCGGGAGCAGAAGGCCTACGGTGTCGAAACCACCCTAGGCGTCCAATACCACGGAACCTGTGTCATTGTTACCACCGGCACCTTCCTCCGTGGACTCATGCATATCGGCGCCACCCAGCAGTCAGGCGGCCGGGCAGGGGAAGCCGCCGCCATGAGTCTCAGCGACAGCCTGAAGGAGTTAGGCCTCGAACTTGGCCGCCTGAAAACCGGCACCCCACCGCGACTACTGAAGCGATCCATTGACTTCTCCAAAACCGAAAGCCAGCCCGGAGACGAACCAGTCCCTTACTTTAGCTACTGGAAAGAAGATTTGTTCCACGTGGAACAATCCGGGATATCGCCATCGGAGCTAGGGCATTCAGCGGGAAAGTACCCACCTGGCTCGATGCTGGATCGGCTGAACGGCCAGATGGACTGTTATATAACCTATACGACGCATCGGACGGCGGAGATCATCCGGGCGAATCTCCATCTCTCGCCGATGTATTCGGGGGTGATCGAGGGGATTGGGCCGCGGTATTGTCCATCGATTGAGGATAAGATTGTGAAGTTCGCGGAGAAGGAGCGTCACCAGATCTTTCTGGAGCCGGAGGGGACGACGACGGATGAGATCTATGTAAATGGGTTTTCGACGAGTCTTCCGTTCGAGGTGCAGATCGAAATGGTGCGCACGGTGATAGGGTGTGAGAACGCTGAGATTATGCGTCCGGCCTATGCCGTGGAGTATGACTTCGCATTCCCCACGCAGTTGCAGCCTTCCTTAGAGACGAAGGCATGCGCGAACCTATTCCTGGCCGGACAGATCAACGGGACGTCGGGTTATGAGGAAGCAGGGGCTCAGGGTTTAATGGCGGGCATCAACGCAGCCAGGAGAGTCCAGCAGAAGGCACCGGTGGTGTTAGGGAGGGATCAGGCCTACATCGGGGTGCTGATCGATGACTTAGTGACCAAAGGAACGACGGAGCCCTACCGGATGTTTACGAGTCGGGCCGAGTACCGGCTGCTGTTGCGACAGGACAACGCGGATGCTCGGCTCTGTGATGTGGCCTGGGAGATTGGGCTGCTTCCGGAACGAAACTACCGACAGTTTTACCACAAGCGCGAGTTGATCCGGTTGGAAACAGAAAGGTTGGAGTCGACAAGGGAAGGTCACGACACTTTGGCGAAGTTACTCCGGCGGCCAGAGATGACCTACGCTGACCTGCCGCAGCGGCGCAGTGATTTGCCTCAAGAGGTGGTGGAGCAAGTTCAAATCGCCCTGAAGTACGAGTCCTACATTGATCGCCAGGAGGCGGAAGTGGAGCGATTCCGAACGTTGGAGGATAAGCAGATTCCGGAGTGTATCGATTACGATAAGGTGCACAGCTTGCGCAAGGAGGCTCGGCAGAAGCTCGCCAAGATTCGTCCGCAAACCATCGGCCAGGCGAGTCGGATCAGCGGTGTAAGTCCGGCGGATATGAGTCTGTTGCTGGTGCATCTCAAGAAGGGGGTGCCGCGGGCACAGGCGGAGCCGGCAACGGCCGATGTGAAGACGTCATCCGAAGTTGCCAACGCAGAAGAACGCCACTGTGGGGCGGAGGAGCATGGCGATGAGCCGAGCGCCCACAATAGTTGCTGCGGGGACCTTTGATGGAGGGGCAGGGGGGGGTGTTTAGTGTTGTCCGTCCACGGACAATTCCCCAAGCGCAGCGGGACCCGAGGGTCTCGCACTAAGCCACAAAGCCACGAAGATTCCCGAGCCTATGAACCTAGGTCCGGGCCGTAAGGGAGGAAAAAACAAACCCAGTTCCCTTCCCCGTCTGATCCGACTGCTTCCTCAGTGTGGTCTGCGTCATCCGCGGGCAACAACGTCTCAACGTCTTTCTCCCCTCCCTCCGAGAGCTTTGTGGCTTCGTGGCTTTGTGTGATGCATTCGGCCGTCCCCTCCCACGCCCCCAATGGGCCGAGACGGCCCACGCTACAATGTAGCATCGTCCGTGTTGGACGATTCCCTCGCCCACAATGCATAGGGAGAGTTTTGCCTGCACAACTGTCTAAGCAGCAATCAGTAGATCATAACACGTTGTACATCAGTCTTTTATGATATTTTTGGCGGCTACGGTTTGGGTAAGGACCGCGAAACCGAAAAGGGGACAGGCCACGCTGCCGCAGATGGGGACAGACCTCGCTTGGCGGTGAATAGGTGCACCACCGGGGGGTGAGGTAGGTTTGGTCGATGAGTGACAATTGGTAGCCAATCTAGATCGACATCGCTAAGGTCTGCGGCCACGCACCTCCCGGTCGATCCGGACAGTGGTTCCCTTGTTCAGGTTCCTGCGCGCTTGGCCGGGTTGCGATCACGGCATGAAACTACAATTGATCGACTGGCTGATAGTGGCGGGGTCCCTACTGATCTGCTTCGTTCCCGCTCTGTTCTTCGGCAAACGCGCCGGCAAAAGCACCTCAGAGTTTTTCGCGTCGGGGCGATCCGTGCCCTGGTGGCTGGCTGGTCTGTCGATGGTCGCCACGACATTCAGCAGTGACACTCCCAACTTGGTCACGGACATCGTTCGGCGTCAGGGGGTCGCTGGAAACTGGGTTTGGTGGGCATATGTCCTGACGGGGATGGCGACGGTATTTCTCTACGCTCGGCTGTGGCGGCGGTCGGAAGTGATGACGGATCTGGAGTTTTACGAACTCCGTTACTCGGGTAAGGCGGCGAGTGTGGTGCGAGGTTTCCGGTCCATTTATCTCGGGCTGTTCTTCAACTGCATGATCATGGCGTCGGTGAACTTGGCGGCCTGTAAGATCGCGAATCTGTTGTTCGGGATGCCACGCTGGCAAACGCTGCTGGCCTGTGGGGTCTTGAACGTGGCTTTCGCAGCCCACTCTGGCCTCTGGGGGGTGCTGGTCATCGATATGATCCAGTTCTTCATCAAGATGACGGCGGTGATCGCAGCAGCGTATTTCGCAGTTAAGCACGTCGGCGGGCTGGACGTCATGGTGCAGAAGCTGTCGGCCCCGATGCTAGCTCCGGACGGCAAGACCACCCTCGAGTACCTCAACGTGCTCCCGGATTTCACCAACAACGCAGATCTGGCTTTGGCGATCTTTATCATGCCGATCGCGATCCAATGGTGGGCGACCTGGTATCCCGGCGCGGAGCCGGGAGGCGGCAGCTACATGGCTCAGCGCATGCTGGCATCCAAGTCGGAAAAGGATTCGCTGGGATCTGTGCTGTTTTTCAATCTCGCGCACTATGTGTTGAGGCCCTGGCCCTGGATTCTGGTTGGGCTCTGCTCCCTGATTGTCTATCCCCAACTGTCCGACATTCAAAAGGCGTTCCCGAACCTGGACCCATCGCTACTGGGACACGACATCGCCTACCCGGCCATGTTGACCCTCTTACCCGCTGGCTTCATCGGCTTGATGGTGGGAGGCCTGATTGCCGCCAACTCGTCCACCATTCTGACCCACCTCAACTGGGGAGGCTCCTACCTGGTCCATGACTTCTACCGACGCTTCATGAAACGGGATGGCACTGAGGGCCACTATGTGCTGATCGGACGCATCACCACCCTTGGGCTATTCCTGGCATCCTCAGCGGTGGTCTACCTGCTCGATTCCGCCAAGGACTCCTTCGACATCATGTTGCAAATCGGTGCGGGGACGGGGTTGCTCTATTTGTTGCGCTGGTTTTGGTGGCGAATCACCGCCTGGTGTGAGGTGGTGGCCATGATCAGCTCCTTCGGCACCTCCGTCGCGCTGCTGATTCTCAAGAAGCAGTATCAGTGGGAAATGAGCACTCACGGAGCGCTGATCGCCACGATCGTGATCACCACGTTCTGCTGGGTGCTGACGGCCTATGTCGGGCCCAAGACGGATCGAGAAACGTTGGTCAAGTTCTACCGCAAGGTCCGGCCGGCGGGTCCGGGGTGGAATACGATTCGCCGTGAGGCTGGTATGACCGAAGCCGAGGGCGCCGCGCGCGGCGAGAACATTCCTCTGGCGCTGTTGGGCTGCTCGGCCGGGTGTGCCATGATTTGGTCGTCGCTGTTTGCAGTCGGGAATTTTTTATACGGAAGAATGCTCCTGGCCTGGACATTGACAGCGGTGTTCTTAGTCACAGGTTCGCTATTGTTGTGGGTGGTGAATCGATTGTGGGCGAGGGAGGAGGGGGCGGAAGCGCGCCAGAAACAGTAGCGAGTCTTCCCGGGCGCGATTGTGTCTGGGTGAGGCTTGGTTTTTGTACGTAGTTCCGCCTTTAGCCCAATCCATGCAGTAGGGCGGCATGCGGTTGCGCAACAGGTTTTTGCGAAAACCGAGGCGTGAGGAGCGAGTGTGTTGAGCGAAATACGTAAGCGACGAACAACGAAGGATTTCGCAAAAAGATCAAGCAAACGCGTGCTGAACGACTGCATGGATTGGGCTAAAGGCGGTCCCCAGGGGCTTGATAATCATGGAAACGCTAAATCCTATACTGGTGGGCCAATATTTACGCCTTTTCCGCCTGAAGGCGGAACTCCATGCGCAAAAGGATCGTTGGTTCCCAAGTTAGATAGTTCCCCGCCTCACCCACGTTTAATCACACCCGTCTTTCCTCGGCACCGACTTTCGGTTTGAGTCGGGATACATCCGGCGGCATGCTGCGGGGCATGAGCAACTCGCTACACACCCTGCGTGCCGGAGTCATCGGCACTGGGTTTATCGGCCCAGTCCACATCGAAGCCCTTAAACGCCTCGGGGTCCAGGTGACGGCCATCTGCGGCTCCACTGCCTCGGCCACTGCCACGGCCAAGAGGTGGGGAATACCGGAAGTCTATGGTGATTACGACTATCGGGCGATGTATCGGTCGCCCAATGTGGATGTAGTTCACATTACCTCGCCGAACAAAGTGCACGTGAAACAATCTCTGGCCGCACTTGCCGCCGGCAAACATGTGGTCTGCGAGAAGCCCCTGGGCATGAACACTCGGGAAACCGGGAAGCTCGTAGAGGTGGTGGAGAAGGCGGGCAAGCGCGGACCGGTGTTTGCCGTCAATTACATGTGCCGTTTCTTTCCTGCAGTCCTGCAGGCGCGAGCGATGGTTCAGCGCGGCGACTTGGGGAAGATCATCCATGTGCAAGGGCATTTCTTCCAAGACTGGCTGCTGCAGGAGACCGATTACAACTGGCGGCTGCTCGCCAGTGAAGGCGGCAAGCTACGAGCGGTAGGTGACATCGGCACGCATTGGATCGACGCCGTCTCGTTCATCTTGGGCGCCAAGGTCGAGTCGACCTTCGCTCATTTGGAAACCTTCCACAAAACCCGACTTCGTCCCAAGGGCGAGGTGAAGACCTTCGCCAAGGTCGATCCCAAGACCATGGTATCCTACAAAGTGGACACCGAAGATTTCGGCAGCTTGCTGTTGAAGTTCGGGCGGGCGAAGCACGGCTTTGCGGATGGTGTGCACGCGAACGCGTCGATCTCCCAAGTGGCCGCAGGCTGGAAGTGCAGCCTGGCGTTCGGGATTTATGGGACTAAGGGGAGTCTGCGTTGGGATCTCCAGCAGCCGAACGAAATGGTCGTTGGCCGTCGTGACGAGCCTAATCAGATCCTGCAGCGGGGCACCGCCGGATTCAGCGAAGACGTGGCCGGATTCACCGATTATCCAGGCGGGCATCCGGAAGGGTTTCCGGACAGTCACAAGATGCACTACCGCGCGGTGTATGAGCACATCGCCAGCGGACGCAAGACCCCGGTCCTGTTCGCTACTGCAGCGGATGGCCATCACGAGGTTCGCCTCTGCGAAGCCATCCTGCGCAGCAGTCGCGCGAAGAGCTGGGTAAAAGTGTAGCCTACAACAGCAGGGCCTCTTGCTCGAGGCCGGCGTTATGCGCGTCGATCAAAGCGACGATCTCGCGCACCTCCGGCCTCGAGCTGCCCCGCAGCCGCGCAAGGGAAGCGATAGCCACCGGATTTTCAAGCAGACCTCGATCCGAAAACCGGGCGAACAGCTCAGGGAGTCGGGAGGGACGATACAGCTCCAACCGATCTCCCAATCGGTCTTTTAGCCTCAGGTACTCGCTCAAGCCAATGGGATCGTAATCGGGGAGGTGGAGCAGACGAAAGTCATCGGCCGTCTGATCCGCGATCCAGCTTAGCAGCCGATCGGAACAGATGCCGCGCGCATACACAGCGAGACCCACCGGCAACGCTAGCCGCTCGAACTGCAGGAACACTGCCGGGTTCTCCACCAGCGCACAAGGCCCGCGCAGCGAATAGCGAGAGGGTTTGGAGAGAACGCAGGAGAAGGCGCCATGCTCCCGTGTGCATTCGGAAGCGGAGGTCTGAACCCCATCGACGAGAAGCGTAGCGCCAGGCTCCCAAGCACGGAGCGTTACGATCTCGGGCAAATCATTCGCCAGCGCCTTGCTGCGACGAAACTGAGCCACGCTGTTCACGCGCGCTGAAGCATCGTCGGCCACCGAGGTTGCTGGAAACAGGCTGGTCACGAAGCTGGCAAGCGCGCCTTTATCCCGGACCACCCAGCGGCGGCCGCTCCCGCTACGCTCCTCGACCAGGATCTCGGAGTCGATCAAAGGTTGAACGCATTCGCGAAAGGACTGGCTGCACCTGGATCCCGGAAGAAATCCCTGCTCCTGCAGAGTAAAGAGCAATTTCCGGATCTGTTCGTCTCGAGCCATGTCAGGAGGCCGCTCGCCCTTTGACTCCAATCCGATGCTTCTGCCGCAACACGATCCAGCCTTTGTTCGCTTGCAGGAAATACAGGGCATCCACTTCGCTGACAGCTTCCGGAGCTGCGGTGATGGCGAGGAAACCGAGTTTGCGGGCCGTTGCCAGAATCGCGTGCCGGTTGGCAGGATCCAGAATCTGAATCTCGTCCAAGAAGAACGGCACCTGACAGTCCTCACGCCGCAGTTGGCTCTTCAGGAGCAACAGATTGAACAGCACCTTGATGGTGATGGTGGTGCCATGGGATTCGATCTGGCGCAGATCGTGATAACTGTGTTTGCGATCGTCGGCACCGACGACAGTGAAACCGAGAGTGAAGAGATCGGCGAAGCGCACCACCGGATTACCTTCCAGCTTGTGCCGGAAGTTCTTCATGGTGGAGGACAGGCTGGTGTCGTCGTCGAAAAGTCCAGGCTGCTCGGCGTCGGCCAGGCTGCGAATCCAAGCCACCAGATCGCTCTGCTCCTTCACATCCATGCGGAGCGATTTCAGATTGGAGACCTGAACTTTAGCGAACGCGCGGTTCAGATCATCACGCGCGCTATAGACATGGCCAAGCTCCTTTAGGATCCGGTCGAAGGTGGCACGGATGGCGTGGAGATGCGCGTTCCAATCGCGAGTCAACGCCTCCTCCCGCTCACCGAGCGCTTCCAATTCTTCACGTAATCGCTGGACCGTTTGATCCTCCGTATCGCCACGAAACTCCTCACCGAACCAGCGCTCAACATCCACCAGGATCCTTCGGATTTCATCGCTCGCGCGGTTCTGCTGGTCCTGCTGACGCAAGAACAGTGCAATGGCGGCATCAAAGTCGTTAGGGGTATCGGTCACGACCCGCGGACCTACTTCGAACTCAGGGAACACACACAGGCCGAAGTTACCCATCACCCGATTGAAGGTGTCTTCCGTTTTGCGGATCAGATCCTCGGCCTCCTCCCGTGACCGCAGCGCCACGGTCTGCTCTTTCACCAATTTGGCGATCCGGTTCTGAGCGGCTGTGATCCCGTCGGTGATGGCCTTGAGTTCGGAAGACCAGCGCGGCTCGTTAGCCTTGGCCTTCTGATACTCTTCGTACCGCACCTGGCGAGTGTTCTTGAGAGTGAGTTCGTGACGCCGCGCTTGAAGCTCTTGCTCCAGCTTCTCGCGCTCTTCGATCGCGCGGAGAACATTCTGCCAATATGCCAATTTGTCCCGATCCTCCTCCAGCCGCTCCTGCACCGCCTCGATGTTCTCGAGCCCGGCCAATGGAAGTTCACTGCCGCGGAATCGGATGGCAAAGGCCGGATCTTGGAGTCCGTCATCGGAAAGCTGTTCGAGCAAAGCTCGGAGCATCCGCAGGACCTCCTTCTCGCGCACCACGTTGATGCCCTCGGGTCCCATCGGGTATTCGAGGAGGTTCCGGTTGAAGAGTCGGAAGAGACGATTCAGCTCATCGTCGGTGAAGTGCTTGCGCAGCGCAGTAACCGCGACGTTGTGGAAGCTTTGGATCGTCTGCTCCTTGTGTCGAACTTGCTCGGAAAAGAAGTCGAGCTTCTGCCGCGCCTTCTCGCGGGATTCACCCTGAGCATCCGCAAGCTGGTTGGTGAGCAGACGAATGGATTCCCCCAAATTGGCGATCGCCGCATGTTCGAGCTCCTGGACATAGTCGGAGAATTCCTTGTCGAGCCGCGCTAGCTGCTCCAGCTGAACCTGGAACCCGCCCTTCTGTTCGGAGAACCGATTGACGTCGGTACGTCGATCGAGCAATTCGGCGTCCATCTCGCGAAGGCGATGTTCATGCCGCGTCTGAGTCTCCCGCAGCCCGGCCAACTGTTTCTCGTGTTCCTTCTCAAATTCCTGCCGCTTCCCACGCAGGTCGGTCCAACGATACATCAGCTCGCCGCGGCAGAGGTCTCGCGCCGTGGATTGTTCCACCAGCCGTTCGACGAGGCCTTGGTGCTTTTTGAACCGCAGCAGACGTTCACGTCGCTCGCGAATGCGGTCGTAATCCTCGCCAAACAGTTCCCGGGCATCGAGAGCGGTTCGATCCGGCGGGATGTCCGCCAGCATCAGCAGGCGATCCCGCATTTGCTCCTGAGTGATGGCATTGAGGGTGAGCAGATTCTTGAGCGTCTCCCGAAACTGGGGATACTTGTCAGGATCACGGAGGCTGACAATTCCTAGGCCGCGCGTGCCGGCACCCGTGGAAGACAACAGCAGCTCCCGATGTTCCTGAGCACTGCGGATCGATTTGAACTGCTTGAATGCGAGGCGAGCATTAACGTCTTGAGGTTCACGCACCTGCCGTTTCTCGTCCAGAAAGTCGGATTCCTCATAAGCCCCGAGATAGCAGAATCGTTCGGGATCTCCGCCATGCGTTTTACTCTGTCCACGCCATCCAATCACGCAGACCCCTTGAGCACCCAGGCATTCAAACAGGACGTAGCTGTATTGCGAAGGAAAGTAAAAGTCCCGCGTTTGCTCCGGGGTGTAGGAGCCGAAATCCATATTCCGCCGATCATCCAGATACAGGAACTGGAGCGTGTTGATCAGCGTCGTCTTGCCGGTGTTGTTAGGGCCGACGATCTGCAAAGCGCCGGTCAACTCGACCTCCGCGTACATATAGCGACCGGAGCCAATCAGGATGATTTTCTGGGGGCCAGTAGGCATAGGTCAGGAGGCGGAGGCGGCAGTGTCCTGGGTCTGAGCGGGGTTGGGTGCGGGAGGTGACGGAGGATTCTGAGCCAGCTCCAGACACTTGGAAAAGATTCGGTGGAACGGGCGAAGAAAGCGGAACTCCTCGGGTCCCACGGATTTGACCCAGCCGATGCGCTCCATGTGTTTCAGAACGGACTCCAATCCTTTAGCGTCGTGGACTTCGACCTGGCGCAAAAGAGCCGTGTATCGATCGAGCGTAAAATGCGGCAGGCTGCTCATCAGAAAATTCTGACCGAAAATGAACTCCTCAATGGGTCGACCTTGGTTGGCGGCATGATCGATCAGTATGAAGGAGAACACCGCGATCCGAGGCAGCGTATCCGGGACGCTCTCGGGGTTATCAGGCTCGAAGTAAAAGAACTCGCGATCATGTCGGACGAGCCGCAGTCCCAGCGGAGCGAAGTAAGCCGCATATTCCTCGTAGCGGGCGCACAGAGCGGAGAAGGCGGGCTCATCATCGGGCCCCAGGTGGCAGCCTCGTTTCAAGTGGTCGAAAATGTCAGCAAGGTGAGGAAGCATGATAGGCGATAAGAAAATGGAGGGTCAGCGCAAGACAGCAAGCTCGACCGGGGTGCCGGCCAGGACCCCGCCATTGGCCTGATACTCACGGGGGTCGGCATCGACAAATCGGGCGGTGAATCCTTCGTGAAAGAGAAGCTCGGTGAACCCGGCGAGCACGTCGCCGATTTCTTTGTCCGGGTGTTCCTGGACAATCCAACCCAGCAGATCATTCACCGGCATGGCCGGACGAATGCGCCCGGGGAGGGAGTTGAGCCAGTAGCGGCGAATCAAGCCGGCAGGAGCCGATTCTTCGGTGGAGAACTCCAGGATCGGCGCAGGTTCGGGTGGATGCTGAAACACGCGTCGGACGGAATGCTCCAACGCGGCATCGCCCGGAACGCTCTGAAATCGCAGGGAACAAACGCCCACCATGGGGGCAGTGCCCCACGCCTCCAGCCCCTCGTTCTGCAGGGCTTCCAGAGCGCGAGCAGCACCCTCGGCAATCAAGCTGGAACGGCGGAGCGAATCGTACAACGGCTGAATCTCTTTGCGACACTGCACAAAGATTCGCAACGCATGAGCCCCCAGGAGACGCAGGTAGCGAAGATTGCGCAGGAGCGCCGGATGGTCGTGGAAGAGCGCGTTGTCGCGAGCCAGACACAAGAGACGCTCGGTGTCATCGAAGACCGCCCGGAGCGATCCGTCCGCGCGCACGATTTCGATCATGGGTTCCACGTAGCGCTCCATCCAGTGAACGATGCGGCGGAACTTGTCGCGAATGGAAACGCGCTCGCGCTCTGACTTGTAGCGCGCGACCTCGAGCAAGATGGCATGATGAGTTTCCTCGAGATCGGCGTAGACGCGGCGCAAGGTTTGGGTGATCTCGGCGAACGCGAGCCCAACTCCCGGGACATCCTCACCCTCGAGCGCGCGGGAAAGCTGGCGTCCGCAGGTTTCCAATGACAGCACGTACCCACGGATCATCTCCGGTGTGGCGGGATTGGCCTCGTTGAACAGATAGGTGAGCAGGCGGGAGACCGGCTCGGCCATCAGGTAGAGATCGCTACCCGGTTCGGTGGGAACCAGGATTTGCAGCTCGCGAAGCCGTCGCCAGGGCGTCTCGGGAAGTTCGTCAGCCAGGCCGGGACAGGTACGGATGCAGCGCAGAGCCTCCGCTTCCGAGATCTCGCCACCCTTGTCCGCCAAGGCGCGCAGGAGGGCGACATGATTCGAGCAAAAGGTAAAAAATGTCTGCGGCGGAACTTTCATCAAAACGGGCGATCGATACTCCTTTGCGTTACCTGATTGAGCGGGAGGAGGCAAGCTTGGAGCAGGGAGGGGGGCGGGTGAACCAACCCTGGTGAGGGCGTTTCCGTGCTGGCGGAGATTCGGCGACTCCGTCGGCAGGGAAAAGCTGTAGAGGGCTACAGCACTCCAAGACGCTTCGCGAGGCAGGCATGCCTTTTGGAGTGCTGTAGCCCTCTCTACAGCTTTTCGGGGCATCCCGGCCGAGACGTGAAAACGCGACCCACCTTATTCATCCTGTCCCGTTGCGTCGCCCCAAGGGGCCGACACGGCCCACGCTACAATGGAGGTTGGGAGGGAACTGCGGCCCAGCTAAGGACCCCCGGTCACCCGTTGCACGAACCAGATCGAAGCCAACAAAACGATCGCAGCGGATCCGAGGCGTAGACCTATCCAGCGGTACCAGCCGGTGTGCCGCAGAGCAAACGCCAGGGGAACGAACAAGAGCACAATGGCAGCCTGACCCAGCTCCACGCCGAGATTGAACCCGAGCAAAGGCCAGGCCAGCGACATTCCTGAAAGGTCTAATCCTTCCAAGACACCCGCAAAGCCAAAACCGTGGATCAAACCGAACGCAAAGGCCACGATCCACCCCCGTTCATGGAACACCGGATAAAGATTATTGGCCGCGGCCAAAACCACGCTCGCGGCGATGATGGGCTCCACCAGTCGGGGGGACAAATGAATCAGACCGAAGGCCGCCAGGGTGAGAGTGATCGAGTGAGCCACGGTGA
Source organism: Verrucomicrobiales bacterium (assembly GCA_016793885.1). Taxonomy (NCBI): domain Bacteria; kingdom Pseudomonadati; phylum Verrucomicrobiota; class Verrucomicrobiia; order Verrucomicrobiales; species Verrucomicrobiales bacterium. The sequence goes on along the minus strand of JAEUHE010000035.1, from coordinate 46,041 downwards.
AGGCGGTCACGGTTTTGAACACGCTCCAGAAGGCAGGCCGCAAGGCAGGCACGGGCTGCCACCGGCCGTCCGAACGCTGCAACACGGCAGGAATCAGCAGCGCGAGAAGGAAGAGAACATGGTCATATCCCGTCCAGATGTGGAACACACCCTCGCGAACAAAGCCTGCGGACCGGTCACTCACCCCCGCCTCACTGCCGGCCCCAGCAGGGAACTCGAATCGGTGGGTGTTCTCGGCCGGGCTCAGCATCGCGGTCGAGATGGTTCCCTCGCGGTCGACCTTCACAAAGGCCCGATGGAGGGCGTCGACCTCAAAAATGCAAACGTAACGCACGTCGAGGTTCTTGGGCACTTCCTTTAACGGCAGGACAAAGCTCCACACGGCGAATCCCGCGCCATCGTGGTCATCGACCATCAGTTCCAAAGCCGGCGGCACGAGGCTTCGGCCGTCGGCGACGAAGGTCACATTGGTGAGCACATAGTCGGCAAGGTCCGGTTCGCCGGCTTTCAGCTCACCCCACGTGACCGAGCCATTGACGTCCAGATCGAGACCGAAGACGGCGTCGAGGTCCCGGATGGCGAGATCGAGGCGACCGACCCAGGTTTGATTGGTCCAGGTGAGGCTCAGGTACGAGTCGCTGGCCTGATGGGCGACCGCGGAAGGGACGGAGCAGACCCAGCTCAGCAGAGCCCAAAGCCACATCCACCCGAATGAATGAGTTCGCCCGGGCCGGAGAATTGCCAGTGAGTGCCGCCTCATGGCCGGGCTTGTTCCCGAGTGAGCAGTCGGCTGATATGGACGTCCTCCAATCCACTCTCCGCCAGCCAGTGTCGCAAATGATTCACGGTAGGACTATGTCCGACGGCGAGAGCGGATTCGAGGAAGATTTTGACATCGGCCGGTTCCCGCTGCACCGCCCAATTGGCCTTGGCCAGTTCCCAGGCGCGCTGAGGACGATTACGGAGATGCAGTTCAAACATGGCTTCCTCTCGCTGATGGACCGCCTCTCCCCGTCGGTGGGCCGCTTCGAATCGTTGGGCGAGGGAGGTGATGCGAGCGGCTACGGAGGCAGAACCCGGATGGATCCGGTGCTCAGCCAACGCCAGGCGAAGCAACAATCCGTCAGGCGGGGTCGTCTCGTTCAAGAGGGAAAGCACCTCGGCAGGGCGTCCTTCGGCCAGCAAGAAATCAGCATACGCCCCACGCAGGTAGGCGTCCCGAATCCCGAGGCGCATCGCCGCTTTAAAGTGAGACTCAGCAACGGCGGATTGGCCGCGTCGGGAATAGGTTTCAGCAAGAAGAGTGTGAGCCCAGAGCCGCAGGCTAGGGGATTTGACACGGTCTCCCGACAAGGTGCTCTCCAGCAGCCGGCAGGCTTCTTCGGCTTGGCCGTTCAGAGAGGCGATGGAAGCGGCCAGTGACGCGCTGACCAGTCGCTCCGTCAAGGGGGTCAACGCCAGGGCAGCATCACGGGCAGCCTGCCATTCACCGCGAACGGTATGGATGGTGGCTTTAACCAACCAAGCCTGGGCATTCGATGGCGACTCTTCGAGGCAGACTTGGAGGTCACGAAGAGCACCTTCAAAATCATGGTTACTCTGACGGACAATCGCCCGGAGCAGTCGAACCTCGGATGGGGGGTCGGAAAGTTGATACCAGGGGGCCAATACCGCCTGGGCTCGACCTAGGTAGCGCGGGTCGGATTCGGTGCGCGCCAGATCCACCAGTCGTCTGGCTTCGCCGACGGCTTCGCCAAGGGGGAGCGTCGACGGGGATTGGCTTGGATCCGGGGAGCGTCGACGGAGGTAATTCTGGGTAGTGGGAAGCTTCTCCAAGACCTCATCGTTGTGACGGGGTATGCGCGGAACCGCATCGACCGGGCCGTCAGACAGGAGCAGGCACCCCATCGAGGCGGCAATCCAAGTGCCGGAGCGGAAGAACGATCGGGGAAAGAGAAGGACGAGGGAACGGGAACACGCCGGGACGGCGTGCGCTACAACGGAACGAAGGAGGCCGCGGCAGGGACCAGTTCGAGGAGGGTTCATGGCAGGAGCTGTTAGGTCGGATCCAGGAGGCGGACCCCGGTCTGTGGATGGCTTCTATAGCGGGAAGCGGGAGACCGGAGTCCGCCGGATTGGGAATATTGACTTAGCTCATAGTCACCGAACGCTACTTGTCATTTCAGACCGAGCTTAACCTTGTCACCATCGACCTCGACGGTTCCAACGCTAACCTTACCGTCCGCTTGGAGTTTGTAAAAACCCTCGGCGGTGGGGAGTTTGTCGGCAGACAAGGTTTGGCTGGCCTCATCCCACTTGGCACCCTTGGCGTTCTCAAACGGGCCGTTCACTTTTGCCGCGGCCTTGAGAAGAATGTTGATGGTCGGGTCATTCGGCGAGCCCTTGAGCGGAGTGCGCAGGTAAGGGAACTTCTCGTCGAAGAACGTGGCGTCCACATAGGCTCCATCGGTGAAGGGAACGGCCTGGTTGGGAGCATCCGGAACGAGAGCGCCCATGACGACGCGCAGCGCGATATCAACGACATCATCACCCGGGCGACGGCCGTTGGGGAAACCGGCGATGTCTCCGGCGAGGGCCGCCAAGTTCTTCTGCTCAGCTGCCGGCTTTGCCGGCACCGAGGTGTTGAGTCGCTGCATCTCGCCAACACTCCCATTGGCGTTCAGGCCGTCCAAGCCCGTCGCGAAGGCCGCAACCAGATCGGTGCGAGGCACGGCCGGGGCCTTCGCTCCCGCTGCGCCATAGAGCAGCTCGATCAGGGCGGGGAGGGTTGGGTGGGTCACGTAATCGATGAATTGGAGATCATTTTTGGGCTCACTCGTGTTGAAGCGATCCTTATCGGGCAGCCCGATGACGACCTCATTCACGAGGGGCATGCCCAGGCGGGAGACCTGAGTAAATTTTCCGCCCGTGGTAATGAAGCTGGAAGTGGTCCAAGCTCCGATGGTGGGCTTGTCGCCCACGACGAGGCAGCTCTTGGGAATCTCGAGGCAGATGGACGTGACATTCTTGTCGGCGAGACTGTCCTTATTGGCGTCGACCGGGCCAAGCGGGCTCGTCGAGATATTGATCAAATCGAAGGTCTCTCCCAGGTTGACCACGAAGGGATCCTTGCGCTGTCCAACGAACACCCGGCCCTTGTCGGGGCAGCCGGGGATCGCGAACTCATAGATGTATTGGTTGGCGTAGCTGTCATAATCGGGGAGGGTTTTATTTCCGATATTGTCGAGAGGCTTGTCGAAATCGAGCCGCCCGGTGCGCGGGTTGAACACCGGGAACCAGGAAACCGGCTCGCGCCGAGGGCCGCGCACCAGAACCATGGTGTACTGCTCCTGAACGTTGATGGCGCCGAGACTGTCCTTGGTCACTTGGCCGGCGATGATCAATGGGATGGCATTGGTGCGGCGATTTCCTTCAGGGCCGATCGGCAGGCTGATGGCGTTGTATCGCTGATTGAAGCTAAACTGGAAGGTGATGTCCTCAACGGCGTCGCCAGTGTTGTCGATATGGATCTCGTAGATGGCGTTGGTGGCCATGCTGAAGTAGTTGGGCCCGCCATAGGCATCTTGCAAGGGGATGTAATTGGCGATCAGGGTGACGTAGTTGGAACGTCCCGCTTCATAGCTGTTGAAGGCGTAGAAATCGGTGCAATCCATTTTGGGGGTGCTCGTGATCGTCGGCGCTTCGCGATGGCTCGACGCGAGAACCGAACTCGAGACGGCAGCCAGACTGAGTCCGGCCGAAGTGAGCAGTAGCGGTAGTGTGGTTGGTTTCATGGTCTTGTGTAGATGTGGTTCGTTTGGCCGGCCCAGATCAGAGATTTTCCATCCTGAAGCGGCATGAACATTGGCTATACGCATGAGACAGGGGCTTGGATGCATCCCAGTTTTTTGGTGGTGATCCACGTGCATGAACCTGGCCACCGGGGAGGGCTGAAGGACGCGGTGGCGGGTATATTTCAAACACAACGATGCATCCGATCGGCTCGCCCAGGCGTAAGGGAAGAGGTGGCAACGATACGCATCAAGTGGTGGGGGCCGTGCGGGACCCCGCCGGTAAACGAAACCTCCTTGCGGCTGCAGAGAAAACCAGGTACTCACGTCATGCGATGCCGGTCTGAGGCTAAACCTGGCGAACCAAAGCCGGCTTCGTTGGCAGCCACCGTGTCCGAAACCGTCCAACGCGAAATTATCCTGCTGGAGCGCATCGGTCGCCAAGATAGCGATGCGCTGGCGGAGCTGTATGATCGCTTCGCACCCATTTTGTTCGGTCTGGCGTATCGAATGCTCAACGAGGAAGCGGAGGCGGAGGACGTGTTGCAGGATGTTTTCCTGAAAGTGTGGGAGAAAGCCGTGGTTTATGATGCGCGACTGGGGACCCCGGTCGCCTGGTTAATCACGCTGACCCGCAACCGAGCGGCTGACCGGCTGCGGAGCGTGACGCGTCGGAGTCGGATTCTGGAGCTGCTCCGCCTGGATGACGAGGCGATCCATCGGACAGAGGCACCCTCCCCCTCGCGATCAGCCATTACGCAGGAGACGGCGCTGGCGATGCAAGAGGCTTTGAAGCGGCTTCCCCAGGACCAGCGCCAGGCGATAGAGATGGCCTTCCTCGGAGGGCTGTCGCAGTCGGAAATTGCAGCGGAGCTCAACGAGCCGCTGGGAACCATCAAGGCGCGGATTCGACGCGGGATGTTGAGCCTGCGCCACCATCTGCCGCCGGAATGGCAAGCCACGGAGCAGAACTGGGGAATGGGGGCAGAATCTCAGCCGAGCGGGCTCGACCAAACCAAGTAGAACCAAGCCATGATGCCAGAACGCATTCAAGAACTTGCCGCCCTCAGCGCCACGGGGTCGCTCGAGTGCCCTGACGCCATGTTGTGGGCTCGGCTGCTGGAGGAAGGCAACCCGATTGCCTGGCGGGAGTTGGCAGCCAATCGCCAGACTCTGGCCGCCTTGGCGATCGCCCAATGCCCACCCCGATCGCCCGCGGCCACGCTGAAGGACCGGATACTCGCCCGGGCCGGGGCTGAGGCTCACCCCCCAGAGCGCGACATCCGCCCATCGTTGCGATACCTGCGGAAGGGCGAAGGCGCCTGGCTTCCCACGCCGGCCCCGGGATTGCGAATAAAGCTTCTCTCGCTGGATCCGGCTCGCAATTACGCCCTGCTCTACGCTGAGATCGAGGCTGGAGTCGGCTACCCATCTCATCATCATTCTGCGGGTGAGGAGATCTATGTGCTGACCGGCGATCTGCGGGTTAATGGAGTTACGTTGCAAGCGGGTGACTTCCATCACGCGGACCGCGATAGCCACCACGAGGAAACCCTGTCGTTGAGCGGCTGCACCGCCTTGCTCCTCGTGCCAGCCGATTCGCTAGGGCTCCCGCAGTTGACCGTCGATCGTGAGTAGCCGCTAACGGCCCCGCACCTGCTCCCGGCTACCCTGGTATCCCCTGGGCTGCCGTTGCCGCAGGTACCAGGCACCCAGCTCGAATCCAGGGCTCCTGCCGTCGCGATGTCCGGCGTCGCATCGAGCGACTGGCAGAACCGACCAGACCGACTGACCCTTCCCCAGCCGATCAGCTGAGCCGCATGGGCATCACCACATAGAGAAACGGCCCGTTGATTTTGACCACTCCAGGGCTGAGTTCATCGATCAGATCCAAAAAGACCTCGTCGTTGTTCAAGGCATTCAGGGGATCGATGAGATAGCCTGGATTGAACGCGATGCTGATATCGCGACCTTTGTAGTTGATGGCCATCGATTCTTGGGCTTCGCCGATGTCCGGAGAATTGGCACTGATGGCGAGGTTGTTCTTGGTGAAGGCCAGCTTCACGGAGTTCTGCTTCTCGCTCGTCATGATCTCCGCGCGACGCAACGCATGCAGGAAGTCTTCTCGTCCGAGTGCGATTCGCTCCTTGGCCTCGCCGGGGATCACTTGGCGATAGTTCGGGTAGTTGCCTTCGATCAGCTTGGTGATGATGGTGGCGCTGGAGCCCTTGTCATCCTTCAAGGTGAAGCAGGCCTGATTTTCTCCGATGAACAGGACCACCTGTCCCTGCTCCTGGAGCAACCGGCCCAGCTCATTGACGGCTTTGCTAGGCACGATGAAGTCACCCTGGCTGCGTTCGCCGACCTCGGCCTCTTCCTCGGCCATGGCCAAGCGGCGTCCATCTGTAGCGACCAACGTCAGCTTCTGCTCCTTGAGACTGAAGAAGATTCCGTTGAGGACGTAGCGGCTTTCATCCGAGGAGGTGGCAAAGGAGGTTCGCTTCAGCATCGTGCGCAGCTTGTCCTGAGCGATTTCGACTTTGCGATCCTCCTGGAATTTCGGCATGGCGGGGAACTCTTCGGCACCCAGTCCACGGATCTTGAAGAAAGAAGCCCCTGAACGAACGCTGGTCGTGTGCTTATCGTCGGTCTCAAGCTCGATCTCAGATGCACTGAGCTCGCGGACGATGGTGAAAAGCTTCTTCACCGGCACTGTGGTGGAGCCGGGGACTTTCACGGTGGCGGCAACGGCACAAGAGATCGTGACGTCCAGATCGGTAGCGGTGAGAGCCAGCCGATCTTGCTCCGCACGGAGCAGGACGTTAGAGAGCACCGGCAACGTGGTGCGGGTGCTCACGATGTTCTGGACCGACTGCAGGCCAGCGAGCAACTGATCCTTCGCGATGGACAGATTCATTAGAGTCTTTAGTGAATAGATCCTTTAGATCAAAGAATCTCACAGTATTAAGGGGTGTGAATAAGGGATTATCCCGAACCCTGTCAAGGTCGCCACAACCACTTGCGAAAAAAGTAATCGTGTGAACAACCTGCTGTGACGATCCCAATGACCGTCCGATTGGTAGGCTCCCGGAGGAAATAATCAAGTTATTCACGACTAACTCAGAGGCTACTCAGAGAGTTGTGAACGTTCGATTAGGCTGGAAAGACGCTCGGTCACCCAGTCGATGTCAGAGCTAGCAGTTTCACGGCCAAGTGAGAACCGGACGAGACCGTCCTGGAGCGATCCTGGGTCGGCGATGGCACGAATCACATGTGATGGCTCCAAGGAACCAGCGGAACAGGCTGACCCGCTCGACGCGCAAATGCCTTCTAAATCCAAATTGGCCATCAAAGTCATGCTATCGGCCTGCGGGACGGTGAAGGCCACTGTATTGGGCAGACAACCGGTTCGTGGGCTGCGCAGCACGACTCCGAGGTGACCAAGCTCGGCGACGGTGGTCCGCAAGCGGTCGGTCAACGGGCACAAACGTGCAGGATCGAATACCGGAACCGGCACAAACTGCTCCAGTGCCTGCACCAAGCCAACTATCCCGGGCAGGTTTTCCGTTCCCGCTCGGCGCTCATTCTCGTGCGCTCCACCGAAGAGGATGGGGTCGGGCAGGAGCGGTGAGCGGATGTAAAGGAGTCCTACTCCCTTGGGGCCATGGAACTTGTGGGAACAGACGGAAACCAGGTCGGCCCCGAAGTCTGCGATGGAGGAAAAGGGACATTTGCCCATCCACTGGACGGCATCGGTATGGAAAAGAACACCTTTCCCGCGACAAAGGGTCCCGAGAGCCGCGACCGGTTGAAGGGTGCCGATCTCGTTATTGGCGGCCTGGATGGAGACCAGGATGGTATCGGATCGAATGGACGCCGCGAGTCGCTCAGGGTCCACGCGACCTTCGGAGTCCACCTGAAGCCGGGTGATCTCGAATCCCTCATGCCGTTCGAGATAGTCCATGGGATGGAGTACCGCATGGTGCTCGACTTGGGAAGTGATGAGATGGCGGCCTTTTGATTTCAGGAGTCGAGCCGTGCCGAGAATTGCCAGGTTGTTGCTCTCAGTTCCACCGCTCGTGAAGACGATTTCACTGGGCTTGCAGGAGAACAGTTTGGCAAGGCGATCGCGCGAGTCATCCAGTACGGAGCGGGCTTGTCGGCCGACGTGATGCACGCTGGACGGGTTCCCGAACACCGAGTCCAGGAAGGGAAGCATGGCGTCGCGCACACCCGGGTCGAGCGGAGTAGTGGCGTTATAATCGAGATAAATAGTGCGCAGCGACCCCATTTGTATTCGATCTTGAGGTTTTGATGACGGTGGGGAACTTATTCGGTCGGGGGTGCGGAGAAGCGATCATCGGTCCAGGGATCAGCAGTGTTGGAGTAGCCGCGCAGTTCCCAGAACCCGAGGATGTCGCGGTCTAAGAAGGTGATCTCCCGCACCCATTTTGCGCCTTTCCAGGCATATCTTTTCGGCAGGATGACCCGGGCGGGACCCCCATGCTCCTTGGACAGAGGACGGTCATTCCATGTATGAGCGACCAGCACATCGTCATCGAGGCAGGCTTCGAGCGGGTTGTTGGTGGAGTAGCCATCGTAGCTTTTGAAAAAGACGTGAGTTGCGGCGGGTTTGGGCCGCACGAGGTCTGCCAGGGTAAAAAAGGCGACCCCTTTCCAGGCCATGTCGAATTGGCTCCAGGTAGTAACGCAGTGAAAGTCGCTCACATCGGCAAACTGGGGCAACGCCAGGAAGTCCTGCCAGCTCAGTGTGACGGGGTTTTCGACTTGGCCATGGATTTTGAGCTCCCACTTCTCCGGAGGGATCTCGGGTTGGATGCCGAGGTCGAGCGTGGGAAAATTATGGACCTGGCGTTGGCCGGGCGGGAGCCGTTCGACCGAGCGCTCTGTAGGCGGGGCCTGGCCGGCCTGTTTTCTCGCCCACCGCTCTTTTCGGGCGATGTAGTCATCCTTCATCATGGTCCTTTGAAAGGTAGTCGAACGCGGCCTGGCCGCAAACTCCCAAATCGTTTCGTTGATTTTCCTATTGTGGGCGCTTTCGGGTCAATGTCATAGGTAGTTGTATGAATTCTCCGGCCGGGGCCAAGATCCCCCTTACGCGTACCCAGTGGCTGATCTGCATCATCGCTTCGATTGGGTTTGCCTTTGATATCTACGAGCTGCTGATGCTCCCCCTGATTGTGAAGCCAGCACTCGCCTCCTTGGGCGGCATGTCGGCGGAAGGGGTGCCGCTTTTGGTGCCGGGCACCGAGGCCTATATCAGTTGGGCGCGCGCATTGTTTTTCATTCCGGCGATTGCGGGCGGCGTGTTTGGGCTCATTGGGGGATATTTGACCGATGTGCTGGGGCGCCGACGAGTGCTGACTGCCAGTATCCTGCTCTATGCGGGCTCGGCCTTTGCCGCCGGCTATGCCACGACGCTGACGCAATTGCTGGTGTTGCGCTGCCTGGTGTTCATCGGAGTCTGCGTTGAGTTTGTGGCGGCGGTGGCGTGGCTGGCCGAGCTGTTTCCGGATCCGCACCGCCGTGAAAAGGTGTTGGGTTACACGCAGGCTTTTTCGTCCATTGGCGGGCTGCTGGTGGCCGGTGCGAATGAGCTGGCGGTGTCGTTTTCCGCGTCGCTTCCGGCCATCCATGGCGCGCATGAGGCTTGGCGCTACACCCTCATCTCCGGGCTCATCCCGGCGATCCCCCTGATTCTGATTCGTCCATTTCTTCCGGAGTCGCCGGCTTGGCTCAAGAAAAAGGCGGCCGGCCAATTGCGCCGGCCCACCTTCGCGGAGCTGTTCACTCCCGAGCTGCGCCGGGCGACCGTGGTATCCACGGTGCTCTTCGCTTCCTGCTATGGTCTGGCCTTTGGTGCCATTCAGCATCTTCCGCAGATTGTCCCGGGTATGGCGGACGTGAAAGCCATGGTCAAGCAGCGGCAGGATGACCTTGTGAAGAAAGCCGAGACGGAGGGTAAGGCCAAGCCCGCCCCGAAGGCGTTGATCGGGGCAGGCAAGGCGGTGGAGGAGGGGGTGGCGGCCAAAGTCCAGAAGTGGCAGGAGGTTGGGGGCTTGTTAGGACGTTTCGCGCTGGCGGTCCTGGCGGTCAGGATTCTTAGCCGTCGGACGCTCCTCCGTTTGTTCCACCTCCCGGCGCTCTTCTTTGTGCCCCTGTTCTTCTACTACATCAGCAAGAATCTCGGCACTGAGGGAAATTTGGAGACCGTGAAGTGGTTGGTTGCCGTGGCGGGCTTCCTGGTGGTGGGCACCTTTAGTTTCTGGGGCAACTACCTTCCGCTCGTGTATCCAGTCCACCTGCGCGGCACCGGGGAAAGTTTTGCGGCGAACATCGGGGGCCGTGTGCTAGGCACCTCCGCCGCCTGGTTCACTTTCACCTTCTCGGCAGCCAGCCCGCCTAGTCCGGCCAAAATTGCGTTGACCGCGGCCGTGGTGGCCGGCCTGTTTGCGGTCGTGGGTGCCATCATCACCCATTGGCTACCGGAACCCAAGGCTTCGTCAGGTTCTGAGGAATGAATGATTCCCTGAATTTTCTCCGAAGGAATTGCAGTTTCTTACGTCTGTCTCTTGCATAATCATTGATGACCTGGCGAAATGCCGACACTAATTGCCCTATGAAATCCTCTGCTCTCTCATCGCTGACGCTGGTTCTTGGTTTGAGCGGCCTTGTTCCTTTCCAACAGGTTCAGGCCAAAGTGGACTTCACCAAGGAGGTGAAGCCGATTCTCGAGCAGTCCTGCGTGAAGTGCCACGGGGCCGAGAAGCAGAAGGGCAAGCTTCGTTTGGATTCGAAGGAAGCTGCTTTCAAGAAAGAGGGCATCATTGTTCCGGGCAACGCGGACAAGAGCGATCTACTGCACCGCGTGACCCTCCCGAAAGGTCATGATGACGCCATGCCGCCGGAAGGCGACCCGTTGCCCAAGGCGCAGGTCGACGTGCTGCGTGCCTGGTTGACCGAGGGTGCCGAATGGCCTGCTGGCGTCACCATCGGCGGCGGCGCAACTGCGCCGGCCAAGCCCAAGACCGGGGTTGAGGCATTGGGTGAGCACAAACCAGAGCCGGCGGAACTCCAGGCGATTGAGAAATTGCAGGCGGCTGGAATCACCGTGATGCCTGTCGCCATGAATCAGAACTGGCGTGACGCGAATCTCAGCCTCTTGGGCACCAATGTCACCGATTCCACCTTAGCGCAGTTCAAGGACATCAAGGGACTCGTCCATCTGAACCTGAGGAACACCAAGATCACCGACGCCGGTCTGGCAAACCTGAAAGGCCTGGGCAATCTCATCTCGCTGAACCTGTCCGGGACGGCAGTGACCGACGCCGGATTGGCCCACTTGAAAGGCCTGGCCAAGTTGGAGTACCTGAATCTCTATAACACCGCCGTGGGTGATGCGGGGTTGGCGAACCTCAAGGAATTGAAGAACCTGAAGGCGCTCTACCTGTGGCAAAGCAAAGCCACCGACGCGGGGGTGGCCGAGCTGCAGAAATCTTTGCCTGGTCTCAAGCCGAACCGGGGTATCGACATGACTGTGCTCGCCAAGAAGGAAGAGAAAAAAGAAGAGAAAAAGGACGAAAAGAAAGAGGAGAAGAAGTAAAGGAGGCGGCCTGATGCCGCTGATCTGGCTCTTCCTCCTGCTTTGGTCGCCCCGGCCGTGCCCTGCCGATCCGCTTCTCTGCGGATCGGCTCATCTCAATGACGCGTGTTGATTTCGCCGTGATCGGTGGCGGTATTGTCGGGCTGGCCACTGCCCTGTCGATTGGGCGCCGTTTTCAGAAAGCCTCGGTTGCCGTGCTCGAAAAGGAAGCCGACCTGGCTCTCCATCAAACCGGCCGCAACAGCGGGGTCATTCATTCCGGTATCTACTACAAGCCAGGCAGCTTTAAAGCCCGCTTTGCCCGGGCGGGGAGCCAATCCATGGTGCACTTCTGCCGTGAGCATGGAATTGCTCACGAGGTTTGCGGCAAGCTGATTGTCGCCACCCGCGAGACCGAGGTGCCAGGGCTCGAGGCGCTGCTCCAGCGAGGCCGTCAGAACGAACTCGAAGTCGAGCGCGTTTCACCCGAGGCGGTGCGGGAGATTGAACCGCATGTGCGCTGTGTGGCGGCTCTCCAGGTGCGCGCCACCGGCATCGTCAACTATCGGCAGGTGAGCCTAAAGTATGCTGAGCTGATACGCGCCCAGGGGGGAGAGATCTGCTTCGGGGCTGGGGTCAATGGCATCCGTGACGAGGGCGGACGGCATCGGATCGAAACCGCATCGGCGACTGTTGATGCCCGCTTTCTCATCAATTGCGCCGGGCTTCACAGTGATCGGATCACTGAGCGAGCCGGGGAGCGTGCTCCGGCGAGGATCGTGCCGTTTCGCGGGGAGTATTATGAGCTGGTTCCGGAACGTCGGTCGCTGGTGAAAGGGCTCATCTATCCAGTGCCGAACCCAGACTTTCCATTTCTGGGGGTGCACTTCACGCGCATGATCGACGGCTCGGTGCACGCCGGCCCTAACGCGGTGTTAGCGTTTCGACGTGAAGGCTATCACAAGACGGACCTCAACTTCGGGGATCTGGCGGACACGTTGACGTTTGGCGGGTTCTGGAGGATGGCAGCCAAGCACTGGCGGGAGGGAAGTCGCGAGATGTGGCGATCGTGGAGTCGCGCGGCCTTTTTGCGCAGCCTCCAGGAGCTGATACCGGAGGTTCAAGACGCGGATCTGCGGCCCTGCGCGGCGGGGGTTCGTGCTCAGGCCCTCTTGCCGAGCGGCCAGCTGGTTGACGATTTCCTGGTGGTGCAGGGGCGCAACTCACTGCATGTCTGCAACGCTCCCTCACCTGCCGCCACCGCCTCGATTGAAATCGGGCGCTACATCGCGGATCAAATCCCGGCGAGCTTCCCCGGGTAAACTTTGCTCAGCTGCGTCGGAAGCACTTGTGCAGGTAGGCCAGGCTCTGCTTCGCGATGACCTCCGGGCCTTCCTCGAATGAGAAGACTTCCACGGAGACTACACCCTGGTAATCGACCTCGCGCAGAGCGCTGGCGATCGGAACAAAATCAACATCACCAAATCCGGGTCCCTTGAGATTGCGATCGTTGGCGTGGAAATACCCGAACTGGTTGGCTGATTCGCGAATGATCTCCGGGATCGTCTTGGTTTCCGAGCTCATGGCCTTCACGTCCAAGATAATTTTGAAATTCGGGCTCGGGATCTCCTTCACAAACCGGATGGCCTCGGCGGCAGTGTTGATGAAATTCGTTTCGCTCGGAGCCAGTGGTTCGAAACAGAGGGTGACCGCGCGCGACTCCGCGCGCTTAACGGCATCGCGAAAGGTTTCGCGAGCCCAGGCCCACGCCTGTTGAGGGGTGACGCCGTCGAGGATCTGCCGTTGTTTGGGGGAGCCAATCACCATGCTCTGGCCTCCGATATCGGCGCAGAAATCAACGAGGTCGCAAAAGTATCGTGCGGTCCGCGAACGGATCTCGGCATCGGGATGGTTGACGTGGAGCCCCTCGGTGTGGGCGAGAACCCAATGGATTCCTGAGATCTTGATCCCTGTCTTCTGGGCGTCCTCCCGAATGCGTTGGCGGTCGGAGGCTGACAGTTCGGTCACATATTTGGCCAGAGTGAACGGGGCGATTTCGATGACGTCATAGCCCGTTTGGGCGGCGAAGCGCATGGCCTCGTCGAGTTTCCAGCCCTGGAAGATTTCGCTGCAGATGCCGAATTGCATGCCCGAAGTTTCCCTGGTCACGAACTCGAGAACAAGTGGGAAGTGGAATCGTCCAGCATGGACGACGCTACAATGTAGTGTGGGCCGTCTCGGCCCAGGGGGTGTGGCAGGAGGGAAGGGGTTCAAGTGCGCCTTGTCGAGCGCGCTCCGGGTCCTCGGCTTGCCTGCTCCAGGATTTTGCGTGCCGCCTTTCGGAGCTGAGGCTCCGCATCCTTTGCGAGGTAGGCCCATCGACCCGGCCCTGCTTCGTAGCCTCCTTCGCGCAGCACGTGTGGAGGGCACACGTATCCCACGCTGTCCTCGGCATAACTGACAACGAGGGTCTGTTCGAAGGGCGAGCGCTCTTCGATCGATCGTCCGGTCTCGACGAAGATCTCGCCCGGTAGGAACAGGAGCGCTACGGACCCCATGGCCCATACGTTGAGCCGGGCGCGACACGGACGCTGAGAGGCGGCTCCGGCCAGTGTTCTCGTCGGAAGCAGCCTCGCCATCTGTCCCCAGCTTGCGGCCCGGTTGGGGATCGCTTGTGCTCGGGACAGGGAATCGCGGACGGCGGCGGCGAGCGCGCTGCCTTGCCGAACCGATCCTCCACGACCCTCGGACACCGTCAGCGGGTTGAGATCGGCCGAGGCACCATTTAGGAACATGACCAAGCCATGATTGTCTTCGCTCGATAAGGCGTCACAGAGGGTTCCTGGATAGTCTGGGGAGATATAGGGCAGGCACATTTCGTTCACGGGATGACAGGCCGCATGAACCACGGTTGCCAGGATCTCACCGGAACTTTCGCGAAACCTTAGAGTACGGACTCTTCGGTCGACCGGCTTTCGATCCAGCCAGGAGGGAGGAATTGGCTGAAACTGATCGGAAAGAGCGATGCCCGTGGCGGTCGGAATACGCCGTTGCATCCAATAGCCCGGCAGGGTTGTCGACGCGAACTCGAGAGTGCAGGGACGATTGACGGCTGAGGCGCCCCTCAACACCGTGGCAAGTTTGTCCGACAAGCTATGGATCCATTGCTTGAAGGCACGTTGCTGATAAAGCGTGCTGAGAGCCAAAGAATCTGGCGCGGAGTGCGTGTGAGTGCAGGTGATGACGAAGCGATCCGATGACCATCCGGCACCCGCTTTCCGCCCGATTGTTCGCTTGAACTTGGCCCATCCTCCCACGGCCTTGCTGCTCAGGCCCAGCAGGTCCAGCGAGAGCAGCGCCCAGCGTTGGCCCCCTTGTTCCAGAACCAGGGCTCGAGCGCGTAGGGGAGCGCGACGCCCTACGAAGGGCGCCCAGCGGCATTCGACCGAAGACATCAGGAGTCCCACCTCCAGCGGGGGGGAGATGTCCAGCTGGGCCGTGCCTACTCGAAGCTTCGGCACCTCCACGCCATGGGTTTGTCGGCTCACCTTAACCCTTGCCCTTCCCCCCTGCCTTCACCCAGGTCAGAGCCTGCCGCCAGAACGCGCCATACCCCTCCCAGAGCTCGAAGTTAAGTCCCCAGTGCGGCGCGGGATCCGACATATAAGTGAGAATCCTGCCTTTGCCGTGGGTGCCCACCACGACCAAGGGATGACCGGTTTCCTTGACCCGCACAAGGACCTGAGACTCATCCGTCGCTGCTACTTCATTGTAGCCAAGAATCGGGGGAAAGGATTTCCAGGGCAGGCCTTTGACGACCGGATGCTTGGGCTGCATCACTTCCACATGAAAGCCCTCCGACGATTCGACCAAATCCTCATAAGGAAGGCAGTTCACTGGGAGAATCTTAGCCAGTCGGCTTCGGCCCCATCCTCCGCGCCCTTGAACGCCCGTAAAGGAGAGCCAACCTCCGAGCATCATAAGACCACCTCCATTGGCAATCCAGTGGCGGACACTATCCAGGCGGTCCGGGAAGGAGACCACCTGATTCTCTCGTCGTGACCGATCAAAAAAGCTGGGGTAGAGGTGGAAGCATCGGGCTTCGACATCGCTGATGATGAGAGCTTCCGATCGAGAGAGGATTTGTTCGAGCCTTCCTGGGTTCATCCGGTACAGCTCCCAATTGGCCATGGAGGTCGTTTCGACGATGCGGTCGATCGCTTCCACCAGTTTGGATCCGTAGAAATGCAGGTCTGCGTCTTTTGTTTCCGTCCCGAAGGGTGTTTCGATAAAAATCGGGCCGACGTGGAATACCCAATCCCCGAGGTAGAGGACATGGTCCCGCTTGCGTGCTGTGGTTCGTTTCATAATGAGTTTAGGTTTCAAGTTGCGAAGGGCCAGTAGGTAGGCTGGAGGCTGAATCGGGTTCCGATGAGCCCGGTTTGAGTCCATCCACGAAAGAGTTCGTTGCTCGACGGAACCCCCAAAAAGTGACTGCGCTGGCGGCCAGCTCCAACCCCGAGAGCGCAAAGCGGCCGAACCAGGCGTGGGAGAGGCCCAGGATGAGCAGACTTGTCGCGATGGCTCCCAGCAATGCCACTCCGCCGCCTCGCAGCAGTGGCATGATCGGGTGGGTGGATTGGAAGTGTCCTTGGCCTTCCGATTGGAATGGACCCCACCATCCCAAGGGCGCTGCCCGATGATGAAACGATCGGAGCAGCTGCTGAGGATCGGGTGGGGTTAGCAATGCGACGGCCACCCAAAGCACCGTGGTCAACCCCATGACGGCGAAGGTCTGCCACCACCACGGGAGCACAAGAGCAGTTGCCCAGGTGAAGCCGAGGGCGACCAGTCCCTTCGGCACCAGCACCACCAGGCAGAAAACGGCTGCGCCTCCGAACGAGGCGGCCAACCGCGCGGGCCCGTTGAACCGCCACCACCACCATTGAGCCCAATTGGCGGGAAGCTCCGCTGCACTCAGCTGGAGCATGAAGACAGCAACCTCGAAGATGATTTGGACGTGAAACATAATCACCAGAGCCAGGGCGAGCACCAGGGCCATTGCCACTTTTCCGGCGATGAGGTAGTGCTGCTCGCTCGCACCCCGCACCATCCAACGGCGATAAAAGTCGCTCACCAGAATCTGGCTCCCAAAATTCAGGTTGTCGGCGATGGTTGACATGGCGGCGGCGAGCATCGCGGCGACCATGAGCCCCATAGCACCGGCGGGCAGCAAGAGCTTCATGAGGCGCCCATAAACGAGTTCTCGATCGGCCCCGAGGTCTGTCCATAGGAGCGAGGAGCTGATGCAGGGCAATGTCACCACGAGAAGCAGCAGGAAGGTGGTGATGGCTGTCACGATATACATGGTGACTGCCTCGCGAGGACTGCGGGTCGAGAGGATACGCTGTCCTTCCATCGCGCCGCCCATCGGCGCCGCATCTCCGCCGTACCCAATACTTTGTCCGATCAGCCAGGCCAGGGCTGCGGCCATCGGGAAGACCGCGTGTTCCGTCGGCGGCAGGCTCCGGAGCATTCCTGCGCCCGCCGCGCCCGATTGCTCGAGTGCGGCTGCCAGGGCGGTTGGGCCACCCAAGTGAATTTGGGTTAGCAGGGCCAAAGTCAGGGTGCCAACCAAGAACACCGCCATTTGAATGAGGTTCGACAGCACCACCCCGCGATAACCCGCGAAGAGGACGTAGAGAAACGACACCGGGAGAAGCAAGGCCAGCGTCTGGGTTTTGGTGAGGTCCAGTGCCGGCTGGAGAATCTTGTAGGAGGCCAGCAGCGTGATGCCCGTCCAGGCAGGCATAGCGATCAATGAGGTCCGGAGGCCTATCCATAAGCGCATGGCGTTGGCGACTCGCGGCGTAAATCGGTGGTCGTAGAACTCCAGGCTCGTAAACAAGTTCAATCGACGCCAGAAGACGGCGAAGAGAATGGCCCCAATAAAGAGAGCGAGGCCGAAGCGGCTCAGATACCACCAACAGATGAAGATGCCGGTGGTTGCGGCCAGCCCACCGTAAGCCGTCGCGGCATCGGGGCTGATCAGAGCAGCGGTATAGGAGACCCCATTCATCCACCCGCGTACCTTGCGCCCGCCGAGAAAAAAGTTATCCAAGCTTTGGCTGGCGAACTTGCGATAGCGGAGTGCGATTCCCAGCATGAGCGCGAGGTAACCCACCACCACGAAAAGATCGAGCTGTTGCCAACTCATGGTTGTGAGGGCGGCACGGACCCCGTGTGTGCGGGGGTCGGGGGCTTCCAAGGTCCCCCTTGGTTTCTGGACATCTGCTCCCGCACCCGTGGCAGGCAGTCCTTGATCCGAGTGTCGCGGGAAAGGTCCCACAGCGTGGTCTGCATGGATCGAAGTCCCAGCACCGCGGTGGTCCATGCTTGCGCCCAACCGGCTTCGATCGACCACGCCCCCCATCCAGCATCGCCTGAACTAGCCCAGGCTTCCCAGCGCTGGATATCGAAAGCGCGGAACCACGTGCCATCCAGGTAAGGGAGCTTCGGGGACCGAATCTGGATCCGACACAGGAAAGTCGCCAGCCGATCCTCGGCTGCCTGGAGCTCCGGGTCCTGGAGAACCGCCACCGCCTCATGTAGTCCCAGGAGAGCGAACCCTCCAACGTAAAGCTGATCCGTCACTGGATCGCCCGGATGGTGAAGCAGCGGCGTCTCGCCGGTTCCGTAAGCCTCGTTGGAGGCCGGAATCTGGTAGTGGCTGCCCTTCGTCGCTCGGAACCTCTCCAGCAAGGCACCGTTCGGTTGTTGGACGGAGATCAGATCCAGGCTGACGCGGCGAAGCCACGCGCGATGCTCTGGGGTGTCCTCGATGCGTACCAACCAGGCCAAGCACAGCAGCATGTGGGCTCGTTCCATATTGTCATCCCAGCGCCACTGGTGCGGGAAAGCCTCCATGGTCATACGAATCGCGGTCTTGGTGCGATCGAGGAACTCCCGGGCACCGGTGCGGTCGTAAGCCCAGAGGAAACAGGCCCAGCTATAGGCTTCGAAATGCGGCGAGTAGTTGATGGTCCGGCTGGTTCGGTAATGGCTCCAGCCGTGGACCTCGAGCGGGCCCATGTCGACCCGGTCTCCCCGGAAGCCCAGTTCTCCGGTGGTCCGCTCATTGGCTACTAGTGAGCGAAGCAGCGCCTCATCCCATCGGCTCGACTTGAGCGCGCTCGCGGTTAGAATCGTGGCCAGCATCGTCCGAGCGTTATCGTCCCCGTAATTAGCAACCATCCATGTAGGCATGGTGCTTCCCCAGCTGATCAGGCCAAACGCCGGGTGCTCAGGATCCCCGCGGGATCCGCCGCATAGATCGGAGGTGAAGTACAGGAAATCGAGAAGGTTCGATGCAATTTGGGAATGACGACGATTTCGATAGAGGTGGCCGTCGAGCGCCAATCCCATGGCCGATTCGGCCTGGCAATCAGCCCGAATCGGCAACCGCTGAGGCTGCTCGCCGTCATGCTCGATCGCCGACCCATACCCCTCGAGAATGCCACGCCGCCCATCCGCGGTGCGGTCGGGCGAGTCCGGCATCGCTCCCAGTTCCAGCCCGCGTATCATGAGGTTGGACAGCGCTGGCCAGCGAGCTTCAGAAACCAGCAAACGGGAGTTCTCCACCCAGCTCACCGAGCGGCGGAAGCTCTCCTTCTCCAGCCGTGATGGCAGCGGATCCGTCGGACCATAGCTGGCCGCGACGAGCGGTTGCCATCGAAGGTTTGGTATCTTCGCGTTTGTAAGAGTGGTGAGGATCCGGTGCCACAACTCCGTCCATTCCAGCGTCGGTGCGTACCGGCCGGTAATGAAGTTGCTGAGCTTTGTGGTGGCGATCAGGATGGAGCCGTCCTCGATGGGAAAAAGGATGGGGTCCGCCTGTGGCGGGATGCCGTAGACGGCCTGATCGTAACCGGCAACCCGGGCGACGACGACCCAAGCGTTCGTCGCCCTGACAGGAACCAGGTGGCAATCGTGGGCCATCAACAGGCGATGCTTGGGAAGCACTGGAGCCCATTGATCCGTACTCACGACGAAACGTTCCCACTCGGTCTTGCGGGGCTTAGTGCTAGGAATCCCCGGAATCAGCGAGGGGAACTCCACCAACATGCGGAGCCGCTTCTGGCGGGCTTGCGCGTAGAGCTCCTCGGTTACCTGCAGCGGCGCGCGCGGATAGTTATCGGCCAGCAGCAGAACGGCGCTGCCGACCGGGGCCTTCCGGACCGCCGTGGCTGCGTCATCGTAGCGCGTCGGGGACGCCCCGCTGGCCCGGAGCGTCCGGAACAAGTCATTGTCCCTGGCGCAGGCCAGGCTGATGGCCGCCCCGGCTGTCGGTATGCCGTGCCATAGCAAGGCTAGTGTTCCGAGCACAAAGAGGACGGCGGATCGGTTCAGGGCGACAGCTGCTCGGTTCGAGAGGCTGGTTGTCGGTGGGGAGCTTATCGAAGAAGGCTTCATGGAGGGGTTGTTCTAACAGAGCTTTTCCATGACCGCTTTGGCCACGGCCGCGGTCCTGGTATGAACCTTGAGTTTGTGAAAGAGGTGTCGCTCGTGGTTGTCCACGGTGTGATAACTTAGGGATAGAAACTCGGCGATCTCCTTCTTGATCAGGCCGGACACCATGCACCGGAGGACTTCCCGTTCTCGGTGCGAGATCTTGTAGATGTCCCCGGGCGGATGGGTGGTGGGAGCCACGGGCATGGTGCTCGCCAAAATAAGCCGCCGGAGGCAGGCGCTGACGGTTGCATCCTTGCCCCACGCCCGCAATGTGATGATGAATGCTCCCGGCGCTGCGGCTTGTAAACGGCGCACCGCGGTGGCAACGCTCCGCGCCGGAGCCTGAGCCAGAAAGATGAGCGAGGGAATCTCGCCGTGGCTGATGGCTTCGATGGCTTCGGCGAGCTTCTCGAAGCGGGTTAGCCAGGGGATTGGCTCACGCTGGAGTGAGCGCCGCTTCGAGCGTTTCGGCGAGGGGGGTTCAATCAACCAAATCATCTCAAATGTTCATGCACCCGTAGTTTCAGCACGCGGATTCACTGTAGTCGATCACTGCCTCGATCCTAGTGACGCATTCACGTCAATCGATCGGGTGAGACACTTCGCTAGGGATTCGGGCAGTCCAGCCATACCCGAGCGCGAAAAAACCGACTGGAAGCAAGCCCTCCGGGAATCTGGAGCTGGAGAATTCCTCCGGTGGCCGGCTGTTTCGCCATTTGCGACGAGATCATCCACGAGGACTGCGATTCCTCAAGATCCTGACGCTCTTCCAAGGCATAGAAGCGCACGAGACCGGGATGGTATCTGGAGCTCGCGAGTCGAGTTGGGATGTGGACCCACACGATCCCCTGGTCCGCCTCGACGGTGATCCGGAAGCGCTCACCGGGATCCGCAGGATCGGTCCCCACGATATATTCGTGCAGGTTGGAGAAACCATCACCATCAGAGTCGTCCTCCTCAGCGACCGAGCCGCCCAGGAAGTCCTGCTCCCAGCGGTCGGGAAGCGTGTCTCGGTCCGCATCCCAGGTAGGGAGGATTCCAGAATCATCCCGCCCCGGCGATCCTCCGCGGGAAGAACTCGCCTTCCAATACTTGGGATCGGACCACTCAACCCGATCGGCGAACGGATCCTGGAGCGTCAGGGAGTAGCCCCCGCCATCAGTGGTTGGCTGCCAGGCATCGTCATAAGTGAATGAGTGCCGGACGATGCCGGTGGAGTCCTGTAACGTCAGGCTGTCACTGCCATTGGAGAGCTTGCCTTCAAACCCACTCGCCATGCGCAGTTTCAAGTCGCCGTAGCGGGAGACGAAGGCGGTACGATTCTTTGCCAGCACCACGTATTCCCCCGGTGCCAGGTAGGTCTCCCGGCTTGAAAAGGTGAAATCAATTCCGCCGGTAACCCGAACGTCGCGCAGCGGCAGACAGACTTCGGTCGCGTTTTGAATCTCGATGAACTCGAAATCCTCCTCGAGGTAGGGGGAACCGGAAGGAGGATTGGCGGGGTGATACATGACCTCGGTGATGCGTAGTCGCGGCACCGCGAAGCCCAGCGCGATTTCCGCCAACCCGCTCCATCGCCCGGACTGGTAGGTTCTGGCCATCAAACGTGTCGGACCCTCGAACGTGATCACGCTTTGGGGTCCGGCGGCAATGCCGAGTTCGGGAAGTATCAGAAACTCAGTGCTGGTGGCAGCGTCGTTCAGGCCTTGAACGGCCAGGAGGTTTTCGCCCGGGCGCAGCCAACTTTCGGCGGAGCCCAGGTTGGTGTCCTCATACACGGTAGCAGCTGATTTCGGCCGATTCGCTGAGGCACCGGAATTCCAATTTACCGTGGCGGGCGCGGATCGCAGCGAGACTCTCCCACCGTTAAGAAAAGCAACGTAACCGTCATCGTATTTCATCCGCAGGAACAGCTGTCCGGCGGGAATCGGAGACGGAACCGAAAAGGGGATGCGAAGGAAGGCGCTCCGATTGACGCCGAACATTTGGGCATTGAGATCGGTTCGGATCAAGGGTGTGAAGACGCCCAGACGATCGTATCCCGCCCCGGTCGTTCCGGACGTCCAATTCTGATCGTCAAAGCCAGGCCATACCCAATTGGTTCCAAGCAGGCTGCCGCCGTTGGTCGTCGTCGGTATGAGAAAACGCAGTGGCGCCTCTGGCAGCACCACGGGCGTTGACGGCGGAGCGGGGGCGGCCACCGCTGAGACTTCGATGCCACCGGCAGGAGATCGTGGATCCAGGCCATTGGTGGTGTAGTAGAGCTGGAGGGAAGAGTCCAGGCTGGGAAGATTTGGAACATCGAGACGAACGGTGATCCGTCCCTCCGGATCAGGGCGGGCAGCGCCGAACCGGGGTAGGGGCAGAAACTGGCTGTCGATCCAAGCCAACCGGGCGGCCATCCAACTTTTGAGGTGCGCGACATGTTGGGCATAGGTTGGAAAGCCCAACGGGCTGACATCGAGTGGCTGGGCTAGCACCGGCCATTTCGCAAAGTTTCGCTCTTGAGCCTCGAGGCGCTCCTGGGCCAGCCGATCGATCCAAGCGATGATGTTGGTGTCGGCAAAGGGCCCGTGGCGCAATTGTTGCCAGCGGTCGATCGAGCGTTGTTTGAAGGCGGGGTCTTGGAAAAGACGCGGCCACCAGGGATAGAATGTCGAGCCCACACCAAAGAATCCGTTCAAGGCATCTACATACCAGCCAGTCGGCTTGTCCGCACCGATTTGCGTGGTGTTGCCCATCGAGCGATCGAAATCCCAAACTGGCCCGATCACCAGCTTGCCTCCCCTTTCCTTTTGGAGGTGCGTGCTGAGGTAGAACCCGTCGATGTTGAACGTCATTTCGATCAAGAGGTGATGGTCGATCCAAGCATCGACATCGATGAACTGGGCATAGCCGGTTTCGGCGTTGGTGTAGGCGGCGGAGTACAAGACCGTCTCAAACTGTCGGAAATAGTTGCTGATCCACGCTCGTTGAGCTCCCGACAGCGCGCTCTCTTCCGGATCGACAAAGCCCAGTCGGTCGGCCCTGAGTGTGAGGAATCCATTGTCCCCGGGATCCAGACGATCCTTCTTCACCAGATAGCCACCGGTCACTTCGGGTTCCTGATTGTCGAGGGGGCCTAGTTCCTGGAGAGGGATGCGCTCCTCGCTGCGCTTGATCCTCTCCACTAGGAGGTAGACGCCCAGGTAGTCGGCCGCAGAAACCTTCCTTCCGTTGGTGTTGAGATACACTTCAACGGGGCGTGTGCGGGCCGCATAGCGTCCGATTTGCCGGCTGAGTTCATAGGCAAGTGAATCCCGGAGCAGGGTGCGGTCCAGGTAAGAGGCGTGGAGCACCCAGTCGCTATCCGCCGGCAGGCCGAAGAGCGCCACGGATTCATCCTCTCCATCGGCGTTTTGGGTCTCGAAGGCGTAACTTTGCTTGGGCCAGTTGGCGGAGCTCGACCCCCGGACGCGCAGTCCAGCACGGCCGATGAAATCGGGAGAGCTGCGCCAGGTGGCGCGGTTGGTTCCCTGCACGTCGATGCCTACCGCATGGATACGAGTGAGCTGGGCATCTGCGGTGCCGGCAATCTGACGGCCACCGGTCGAGAGGAGAAGCAAGGGCACATTCGATTCCCGTGAATCCATGGAGGAATCGACAAAGACATACGTACGTTCGATTCCCCGGCTGGGAAGCAATCCGGGCGTAAAGGTGCGTGCCCGAAGCAGCGTGGTGTCGGTGATGAGGAGTGGTTGACGGTACAGAGCAGAGCGCGGGGTTGGGGCGGATCCATCGAGCGTGTAGCGGATCTCACCGTCAGCCGGTATGGAGAGGGCGACGCTCAGGGGATCCTGGTAGGCGCCGCTCGGAATCGAGGTCGAAGGTTCAGCGGACACACCGGGTGACCCGACCGAGTTGGGACTACCCGGGGTGGGGTAGGGCAGGTATCGGAGCGCGCTTGCACCTCCGGTAGGCCGAGCCACTTCCAGTTCGGCCGAGATCCAGAGAGTGCTATCGCGAGCGGTCTCGTTCAAAACATGAATGGCGAGAACATTCGTCCCTTTGGGCAGAGCCAGCTGTTGGCCAAAGAGGTCCGACTCAAACGAAAGAAGTCCGCGGGACATCTCCGCCGGGCCGCTGGCGGTGGAGTTCCAATTCAGTAAGTCTGGGGCATTTTGACGCGCCATCTCGCGGCCGTTGATATAGGCCACGAATCCGGCATCGTGGGTCACCTTGAGGAGCGAGGCGAGCATACCGTCCTCGGTCACTTCAAAAGGGATGCGCACCAGCAGTGAAGCATTGCGATTCCACAGGGCTGGTTCGACATCAGTGCCGGGTGCAGGCGCGCCGCCCAGGCTCCGGTCGTATCCCAAGGGGAGGCGGACCGGTGGAACTGCGAACTTGGATTGAAGGTTCTGATTGAGCGAGCCAGGGCTGCGAACCTGAGCGACGAAATCCTCGGCGCCGTCTTGGTCGCGATCACCCACTCGTTGCCAGCTCAACCCTGAATTGGCCAAGGAGTGAGCGAGCGACGGGCCCTTCCACGGCACGCTGGCTCCGCGCGCGTCCGATTCCACAATGACCTCATCGATCGAGAGGACTGGGAAAGGAGCGCCTTGATAGCGCCAGTGATTGGCTGCTATTCGGAGGGAGGTGAGGGGATTGGTATTCGAGTTTTGGAGTTCCACCAGGTCCCAGACACGGTCCGGCTCCATCCAACGAACTCGGGAAATCCGGCCCCTTCGGGAAAGCTCGAGAATGGCACTGCCTTTGGCCGGGGTGGCGCTTGCAGTCAGGATCGACAGGGCTCCGCTGCTCGCGAGAGTGTTTCCTCGATGGCTCGAGGCCTGGGCTCCCGTCATGGTTTCGGGGCTCAGGTTGGGATCGGAAGAACCGGTGGCGGAGACAAACGTGCTGCGCCCCCCAATTTGACCATAGCGAAAACCAAATCCGGCCGGACCGGCGGCGTTGTCATCCTGCCAACCGCCCGACGCGAGAATGCCTCCGGTGCGCCAGGCTTCTAGAAAGAGCCCACCCAAGAACCCTGGATCGGGGCAATCCCAGCTGAACGACAAGGTCGCTCTGAAGTCCCCGGTGAGAGGCGTGGGAAGCATTCGTGTGAAGACCGTCATTGCCGTGCCGCTCGAAGCCGATGCGTCCCTAATATCCCGGATTTGGAGTTCGCCTTCGGTGATTCCGAAGGTGATGTTGGTGGCCCGGAGCCCGCCCAGGACTGGGCCCGTCCAAACCGACGTCAGCCCGGCGCTGTCGCGGTAGTCGAATGAGTCCACCAGACGTCCTCCCCCAATCGGCTGTCCTTCGATGAGAATCCCGAACGCCTGGAGCTGTGCTGTCGAGTATCCCCAGCTCACAAAATCCACTACCTGATGCTCCGGGCCTAGGAGCATGACCCAGCCCGGACCCTCCGAGGACCATCCCAGCGGAGCGCCCCAGGCTCGCGGGACAGGAAAGTCGCCGCGATAGTCCGTACCGCCCGGAGCCAAGACACCCGAGAGAATCCAGCGGGACGTAGAGACTTCGTCGATATCTCCCGTGGCGGACTCGTTGATGATCAGGCGCCATCCTTCCAAGTTTACCGATGCGGCTGAGACATTCTGGATCTCCACGAAGCGAGGCGAATCCAACGCCAGTTCGCTGATGACGATCTGTCCGCTGCCGGCGCGGGCCAGGTTGGCATTCCAGGCGGAGGCATCGTAGTTTGGTTGTGTCCAATCCGGGGGTAGGACGCCTTGGGCGTGCACGAGTGCCAGGGCCGACGAGCCAGCGGATACCACGGTTCGAGTGGAGACAGTCGGGCCGAGCCCGAATGCAACATCCGGCAACTGCTCCGGAAAACTGGGGCTAAACTCGCTCGCGATGCTGCGATCGGGCCGTGTCAGGGCGAGGTATTCGCCGGAGCTGCTCAGGCGAAAGTTGGTGTGTAAATGTCCGGCTGCGTCCGTCTGGTTCCGGCCCGATGCAAAGACAACGAGCCGCTCCTTGGCCCGCAGCGTGCGAGGCGGAAAGGTCCATTTGTCCAACTGTCGAGGGTCGTCGGTCAAATGCCAGCCGGTCAGGTTCAAATCGGTACCCGACCGATTTTCCAGCTCCAGCCAATCCTGTCTGAGACCTGATCCATCGATGAGGCCGTGCCGGTTCTCCGCCATGACTTCGCTGATCACTATGTCCTGCGCGGGGGATGGAAGGGGCAAAAGTGCGAAGATCCCGAGCAGGGCGAGACAGGTTGACTGGGAATCTGGAAAGCGGAGCGAAAAGCGTGAGACGATAGCGCAGAGGATGCAACGCAGGGTTCGCATAACACAAGTCTTGGCTAAGACTAGAGGCCTTCGCGCATAAGTAAAGGCGGCCCGCATGACGCAGATGCGTCACTTGAGATCGTTTCGTGGGTATCATAATTTGCGGACCATCTTTCAGAGTATTCACCTTATGAAACCAACGACTCTCACCACCCAACCTCTCTCCCTGGTAGCTCTGCTACTGTGGGCATTCGCCGCGGCGCTGCCGGCGGCCACACGTTATTCCGACCTGATCAAGCAGGATCAGCCGGTCCTGTATTGGAACTTTGACGAGGCTTCCACCACTCCCGCGCTGCAACAGATCGACACTGCCCCTCCAACCGTCTTCACCTCGAACGATCTCGTCCCGTTCGGTGCCGAGCGGGTCAGTCACGACATTCTCGGCTCCGGGTTGAAGCTGGGAAATGCCGCGGGGTTGAACGGCAGCGCTTACTTCATGGCAAGCTCTCTGCAGACGGGAACCAACCTCCTGGCGGGACCGTATATCATCGAGTTCTGGATCCAGGTCCTGGGAGCCAACGAGGGTCGGAGAAATGACTACTTGCTCAATTTCGGGGGAGGACCGGGGAATCAACCCGCTGTGCTGTATGACTATGTGGGCAGTGCCACACCTGACAACGGCCTGGAACTCTTCGCGGGGCCGCGAACGGATGTGGGACCCGAGCTAGCGGATGAGCTCTGGCATCATGTCGTGATCGTCTATTATGGCGACGGCCTCACGGGAGTCGCCGACCGGGCGGACATTTATGTGGACGGATCCTTGGCAGCCGGCGGAATTCGTGGTGGCTTCAGCGCTTCTCTGACGGTCGACAGCCGGTTTGTGGTGGGATCTTCCGCTCCGCAGTTTGCTGGCGGTGATAGCTTCGAAGGCCGTATCGATGAGCTGGCGATTTATCATCTGGAATCCCTCACCGATGAATCCGAGGTCACCTCCAAAGCCGAACAAATTGCGTCTCACTTCACCGCCGCCTCGGCGGGAGGTGCCGCCTATGCGGATGTCGTCAAAGCGGATGGGCCCTTTGTGTATTGGACCTTCGACGAGGCGGAAGGTCCGGCCTTGGAACAAACGGGCCGGGGGGCTGGCAGTCAAACCACGGGTGAGGAGAACGATCTGATCCCGCGGGGGAATGTGACGCGAGTGGGGCACGATCTGATTAGCAGCGGACTCAAGCTGGGGAATGCGATTGAGTTGGATGGAGCTTCCTACATGCGTGCTGCCGATCTTAACATTCCGACCAACTCGCTGCCGCCCCCCTATGCGATTGAGTTCTGGATCCAAGTCCTCGGCGAGAACGAGGGCATCCTGCGGAACGAGTATGTCCTCAGCATGGGAGAGAGCGGAGGCAACGAGCCCGCCCTCATCTATGACTACGTCGGAAATGGGGCCTCGGAGCAGTTTGAGCTTTTCCAATGCTGCGGAGCCAACGCGGGGCGCTCCCTTCCCGGGTCCACCGTGAACGACGAGGGCTGGCACCACATCCTGGTCGTCTTTTACGGTACCGAAACCAATGGGGTTTCCGACCGGCTCGAGATGTATGTCGATGGCGTGAGCGACCATCAGTCGTTTCGCAACACGTACCGTCAAAGCTTGAACCTCTCCAGCCAGTTCATTGTGGGCTCGTCGCCGGTGGTTGCTGACGCATTTACCGGTCGGATGGACGAGGTGGCCATCTACGACTTCGCTTCGTCGACCACCGAGGCTGCCGTTGAGGCTAGGGCGACAACGTTAGCCGCGACCCACTTCGCCGCCGCATCAAATCCAGCAGGGAATTATGGGGCAGTTGTTCAGGCGGATGCGCCCTTGTTGTATTGGAATTTCGATGAGGCCGACGGCAATGCCCTGCAGCAGATCAAGCCGTCGGTCGATCGTTTGGTGGACAACGACCTGATCTCCGTGGGCGCGGATCGCGTGAGCCATGCTGAGATGGGAAGTGGGCTCGATTTGGGTAGCGCGGCGAATTTCAACGGCTCGAGCTACTTTGTGGCGCAGGATTTGAACGCCTCCTCAGCATCACTGAACGCTCCTTGGATGGTAGAGTTTTGGGTTCAGGTCCAGGGCTCGCTGACCACGTTGCGCAATGACTATCTGATCAACTTCGGGGGAGGCGGAGGCAATCAGCCAGCCTTCCTTTACGATTATGTAGGGGCGGCGCAACCGCGGAACGGCTTGGAAGTCTTTGCGGGTCCACGGTCGGGTGCAGGTCCCGTGGTGGCCGACGCGGCGTGGCACCACGTCGCTTTCGTGTATTACGGCAACGGGGCTGCGGGCGTGGGGGACGGCTTGGACGTGTTCCTCGACGGGGTGAAGACCAGCTCGAGCGTTCGGGCCGGTTTTGCTTCCTCCCTTGTCCTCGACTCCCGGCTGGTCGTAGGTACTTCAGCACCCCAATTTGCCGCGGGGGATGGGTTCGAGGGACGCATTGACGAGTTGGCGATCTACGACTTCAGCGGTTTGACTAGCTTCGTGGCCGTCGCCGCCAAGGCGGAAGAATTGGTTCTGCGACACTATCAAGGCGCGGTGCTGTCGGTCGAAAACCCGTCGCTTGAGATTGTCCGTTTGGAGGGATCGCTCGTGGTCTCGTGGCCGCTCGCCGCACAAGGCTTCGTGCTGGAGGCCACGGGCTCGCTGTCCGGTCCCGATTGGCAACCCGTAGCCGGGACGGTGACCACCTCCGGTCAGACTCGCTCGATGTCCTTGGCCCCGACCACGGGCAGCCGATTCTTTCGCCTCCGAAAATAGCATCCGAACCTTCAGGGTGGTTTCACCCACTGGGCGGAATGCCCACAAATGAAAGAGGCGGCCAGGGGTTTCACCTGGTCGCCTCTTGATCTAGGAGGAGTTAACCGAGGAGCTTGTGCTCAGGGTTTGTGTAGCCGGTAGAATTTACCACCGGCGTTCGCGATCGGCACGGTCACCGGGCTGGCACCACCGCCTTGGGTGTCGGTCCAGCCATCGGCTTTGCTGATGTCGGTATTCTCCTGGAGCACATAGCCGGCTTGAGCCCAGGACAGCACCAAATCGTTGGCGGCGCGGGTGAATGCCAGCCGGGCGCGGCTCACAACGACAGCTTGCACCAGTGGGCTACCTGCTTGGCCGGCCTCGTAGATGGCCTGGATCTCAGCCGGTGAGAGCCCACGATTCCAGATACCGATATCGTCCATCTTGCCGTGCCAGAATCCGGGGGCTCCGGTGTCCGCTCCTGTGCATCCGTTGTTGAGTTTGGCTCCGATGCCGATGCAGTTCATGGGCGGCAAGACCAGCGTGCCATCATAGTCGGTGGACGCGACCTCGATACCGTTGCGATAGAGTCGGACCTTCGAGCCGTCGCAAACAACGGCAGCATGCTGCCATTCTCCGATCGGGAACGGGTCTGGATCACTGACGTTGGGTGTCTTCCCGTCGGCCTGCTTGATATAAATGTTCTGATGCTGGCCGTCGGCGAAAATCCCGAAGTGAAACTGGCCCGCATCGGAACCGCCCCAGTTTTTTACAAACGATGCCCAGCTGCCCAGCTGATCGGCAAAGGCCCAGAGGGAAACGGTCAGGGTGGAGGTCGGTTTGGCATAATCTTCGACCTGCACGAACTGCTTTGAAGAAGGTCCGCCGAACTGGAGCGAGCCGCCGATCCGTCCCTCGACCCATTGCGAGTCGTCTTCGCCGAAGCCGCCCAGGGTGCCGGGGTGATTGTCCGGCGAGGAGTCGGCGGCGGTGAGCCCGGTGGTCTCGTCGAGAGGGAAGTATCCGATCAGACCGTCCGTGATGACGATGTCATCCAAGGCTTTGCCGGCTTGGCCGCGCTTGAAGATGGCCTGAATCTCTTGCGGGCTCAGCCCACGATTCCAGATCCCCACGTCGTCCATCTTGCCTTGCCAGAATCCCGGGGCTCCGGTGTCGGCACCACTGCAATCATTGCTCAGCTTGGAGCCGATGCCGATGCAGTTCATCGGGGGCATCACCAAGGTACCGTCGTAATCGGTGGAGGCGACTTCGATCCCGCCGCGATACAGCCTAACCTTGGAGCCATCGCACACGACCGCCACGTGTTGCCACTCGCCGATGGGGAATGGATCCGGGTCGCTGACGTTCGGAGTCTTTCCGTCGGTTTGCTTGATGTAAATGTTCTGATGTTGTCCGTCTGCGAAGATGCCGAAGTGAAACTGGCCGGCATCCGAGCCACCCCAGTTCTTCACAAACGACGCCCAGCTGCCCAAGGCATCGGCGAAAACCCAGGCAGAGACGGTGAGGGTCGAGGCCGGTTTGGCGTAGTCGTTCACCAGCACATATTGGCGCGTGGACGGCCCGCCCAACTGCAGAGCGCCGCCGATTTGACCTTCGACCCATTGAGAATCATCGCCGGCGGAATTCCCTAGAGTGCCGGCATGGTTTCCTGAGGAGGAGTCGGCTGCGCTGTCGCCCGTTGTTTCATCAAACTTCCAATACCCGATGAGGCCGGTATTGAGCCCGGCCGCGTTTACGGTGAGGCTGGCGGGAAGGCTGTCGACGTTACCGCCCGGGTTTGAGACGACGACAATGTATTGACCAGCGTCGGAACTTCGCACGCTGGCGATGGTGTAGGTGGCCGCAGTGGCTCCCGGGATCGGTTTGGAGTTGAGCATCCATTGGTACGTGAGCGGCTCATTGCCGGCCGCTTTGACCGAGAACGAGACGGATTCCCCGACGAAGCGGGTCACGCCCTGCGGCTGGGTGGCGATGGTGGGTGGCAGGTTCAGGAACCCATCGGCTTGCGTGAGGTCCTTGCCGGTCAGGCCTGCACTATAGACCGCCGCCATTTGGCTGGCGCTGAGCGCCTCGCTCCACACCCCGACGTCGTCGATTTTGCCCTGCCAATAGGCTCCGTTCGGTGCCCCGGAATCGTCCAGGGTCGCCCCGATGCCGAGGGCAGCGGCGGATGATTCGAGCAGGGTTCCATCATAGTCCGCCGAGGCTATCTCAATGCCGTTGCGGTAGACACGGATCTTTGTGCCGTCAGCGGTCACGCCGACGTGTTGCCAGCTGTCGGTAGGGAACCCAACGGCTTCGTTCACGACCACACGGCCCGCGCCGTCGGAGCTGGTATTGCCCAGGGGACCGAACTGTTGATCCCGATTCTTGCTGCGGATGACCAAGCCGAGCGGGCCGCCGCTGCCGAGGCCGTTCTCGAGAATCGTGCTTTGGGGCCAGGTACCATCCCGAGGGTCAGCCCACACCCAGGCCGACGCGGAGAACACGGAGAGAAAGCGTGGAAAGTTAGGCACGGACACATAGTCATTCCCTTCAATGGGTCCGCGGAAGGTCAGCGCATTGCCGATCTTGCCGGGTCCCCACAGGGGCGAGTCGCCCAGCGCGTTTCCCACCGCGCCATCGTTGGCGCTACTCGAGGAGTCTTTAGCCGTGCTGTCGCCTGTTTCATCGAAACGCCAATGGCCGACTAGTGTATCGGTGATGGCTGCTCCGGCTGGGTTCGCGAGCGAACACAGACCGGCCGTCATGAGGAGGAAGGTAGCCTTCTTCATAGGTTTGTGAGGTCTTGATTTGAATGGGAGCAAAACACAGTCGCTGCTCAGCAGCGTTGCGTTGGGGTACGCCTCAAGTCTTGGAGGAAGGAACGCTGGAGTCAAGGGTGGAGACGCCGGGCAAGCGAATCGCCCAGCATGGACGACGCTACAGGTAGTGTGGGCCGTCTCGGCCCACGGGGTGTCGGGAGGAGGGAAAGGGTGAAGGTCTAAGCCCGCTGCGCTCGGGGGGCCGGGGAATCGTCCAGCATGGACGACGCTACAGTGTAGTGTGGGCCGTCTCGGCCCTAAGGGAGGTGATAATTTATACCAATCCTTTAAAAACAGTCCCATCAATAAAATCGATTTGTTGGATCTATTCAGTATACAGTTTGACGCTGATTCTTCTATGGATTTTATAGAGCGCTGGCGAAGAGCGTTGATGGCATTACTGCAAACTCCCGCTGGAGCTAATCTGATAAGAAAGTGTCCTGGAAAGGTAATCACGATAAAGCCTGGCAGCAGCGCGGGTGGAGGAACTTTATGCGATGAATGTCCCGGTTCGGTGCAGCTAAATGCGAACAATCCGCACGGGCTCGGGCCCGAGGAAAGAAGTGAAACGGATGTGTTGTTGGAAAGTCCACCGGACGGCGATGATGGCGCAGCTGTCTTGATTGGGCACGAACTGGGGCACGCCGCACCAGACTATGATGATCCAGAAAACGTTTTTTATACCGAGAACCCTATCCGTTGGGATTTGGGTCTTCCACCACGGAGCTATTATCATGGGGAACAAGTGCCAGTGTTTCCAACGGTCCATTAAACCTCAAAAAGCCGAACAATTCACATGTTAAAACGCACTGCAATAAAGATCGTGTTGTATTCGCTGCTTTGCTCCTTGCTCTACACCGAGTCTTCCGCGGCCGAAAGAGACGGAGCAAATCCACCCTCCTCCAATGATGCTGTGGCCGCAGTTAATGCCCTCGCTCCTCAAATCCTCAGAGAGCGTATTAATGATTTGCGCGACGTAAGTGGTGCATACTTAGAGGTGATCAAGGGGATAAAGCAAAATAGCGTTCACATAATGTCCACGCTTTCCGCCATGCAAGGTGAGGTGACACTTTCCTCTAATATTAACACTAACACAGTTTTGGGAATCCTGACACAGCATGGAATTGGACGATCTAAACTAAATCGTTTTCAGGTGCGTGTATTTAAGAGGTTCAAGATAATTCAGGGCCCTTTATACATCGACCGAAGTGATCCTGGTCCAGCGGCGCGAGAACTATTCGAAACCCGGTTAGAAGCAGGTGACATCTTGTGGATAGTGCCAAGTCGAGAATGACTGCCAGCTAGAGATCAGGTGTTGGCTGGCTTGTGCTAACTGTTGGAATCGAACCATATGCTGTTAGCCACCCGGAGGTATCTCACCTGCGTTCAGATGTGCCAGCGGTTTTGCCAGCAACAGCGCAGTCCGGGAGTTGGTCTCAGTGGCTAGCGAGTAATAGCGAATTGTTCTTGCTGACGGCTCATCAAAACCTGATTTTACAAGCCGATTTGAGTGCTAAGGCATTGTAAATCAATGTCCGTTAGAAAGGAGCGTGGGCCGTCTCGGCCCATGGGGTTTGAAATCGCTTACGACTCCGATTCCGACCACACCTTAAACCTCTTCCAGAGGCTTGGTGGCGTCGCCGAACTTCGGCAGGCGGACGTTCATCTTGTCCATCATGGAGAGATACAATCGGCACATCTGCCGCTCGGGCTTCTCTTTGTAGTCCAAAACGCGGCCGCCTTTGAGCCGGCCGCCGGCCCCACCCAACAGAACCACGGGCAACTGGGTGGCGTCGTGCCCACCGGTCATCATGGACGAGCAGTACATCAACATGGTGTTATCCAGCGCTGTACGCGAGCCCTCTTGAATCGCGTCGAGTTTCCCCGCGATGTAACCCAGCTGCTGGAGAAAGAACTGGTTCACCTTCAGCCAGTCGGCAGTGTCGGAGTGCGACAGCAGATGGTGAATCATGTAATCAACCCCCAAGTTCGGGAAGCGCAACGAGCTGTGGTCGTTGTTGAGCTTGAGGGTGCAGATTCGAGTCGTGTCGGTCTGGAAACCCAGAACCATGATGTCGCACATCAAGCGCATGTGCTCGCCGATGTCCTGCGGAATACCATCGGCCGGGCGAGCCATGTTGGGAGCGCTGAGAGTGGGGCGCCAGCCTTGCAGCTCGCCCTTCTTGCCGGCGTTCTCGATACGTTGTTCGACGTCGCGAACGGAATCCAAATACTCGTCGAGTTTGCGCTGGTCGTTGACGCTGATCTGCCGTCGCAGGTCCTTGGCATCCGAGATTACGGCATCGAGCACGCTCTTGTCGCCTTTGCTCACCTCATCCTTGAACAGGCGGTCGAACGCGAGGGCCGGGTACACTTCCAGCGGTGTGGGAGTGGTGGGGGAGCTCCAGGAAATGTGGGAGCTATAAAGCATCGAGTAATTCTTATGCACCGAGGGATTGGACTTCTCGCAGCCCAGCACGAGGCTGGGCACCTTGGTGGAGTGCCCATAGCGCTGGGCCAGGAGCTGGTCGATGCTGGTTCCGGAACGGATTTCACCACCGGAAGCGAGCGGCGCGCCGGAGAGCAGATTCCCCGTCTGGGAACTGTGAATGTTCCCCTTGAGCGCTTCCTCGTTGTAGAGGCCGCGGACCAGAATCATCTTTTCGCGAAAGTCCTGCAGCGGCGCCAGCACCTTGCCGAGCTCCATCTGTTTGCCTTCGCCCCGAGCCCACCATTCCTTGGAATGAAACCCATTCCCGGAGAAGAGCACGGCGAGTCGCACCGGCGCTTCGCTAGAAGGCTTGGACTGCGTGGGAGTGTCGCCCCAGACCGTCAGGGATTCCATCCAGGGGAGCGCCATGGTAACGCCGACGCCGCGAAGGAAGGTCCGTCGTGAAAAGGAATGTGTGCTCATAGATGGTTAACCCCAATAATAGCGAATTCGGCGGATTTGTCACTCTTCATAAGCCGCTTCCCGACCCCGGATTTCACGGAACTGCCGGCTCTTGACGATCGTTTCCAGCGCGGCGCTAACGCGGTAATCATTGGCCTTCAACTGCTGCCGCATCTCATTGATCAAGGGGGTGTCCGACAGCATCACGCTGCGCCCGAGAGAATAGCCCAGGAGCTTGCGGCAAAACTGTTTAAGGAACCCGTCCCGACGCTGGTTCAGCAGGTAGGACCGGAGTCCCTCCACGCCTTCAAAGGCGGCACCCTCCATGGTTTTGACGGAAGTATCCAGCGCCCGGCCGCCGAGATCACGGTCGCGATGGCGGCCGATGGTGTCAAAGCCTTCCAACGAGTAGCCGTAGGGATCGATGCGACGGTGACAGCCGATGCACTTCGGATCGCTGCTATGCTTTTCTGTCAGCTGGCGCATGGTCAGTGTCTCCGTAGCTTCGTCCTCGGGTAGCTGTGGCACATTCTTGGGAGGTTTGGGTAGCTTGTCGCCCAGCAGCACCTCGGCAACCCAGTTCCCGCGCAGAATCGGGCTCGTACGGGAGGCGCCCGACATCTTGGCCAGCGTGGTGGCTTGTCCGAGAATACCTCCCCGGGCGTACGCCTTCATGCCGTCGACCCGGCGCCAGTCGCTGCCCGATCCAAACTTGTCGGCCGGAACCCCGTAATGTTTCGCGAGTTCACCATTGAGAAAGGCGTGATCAGCATCCAGGATTTCCAGGACCGATCCTCCCCGCTGAAACAGGTCCGTGAAGAAACGAATCGTCTCCTCGTACATGGCTCCCCGCAGCCCGTTGAAGGTGGGGAAGTGCCGCTCGCTCTTCTCGCTCAATTGGTCGAAGTCATACACGTGCAGCCACGCGCAAGCGAACTCGGTGGCCAGCCGACGCACCCGCGGATCCTTTATCATGCGCCGCATTTCGGCGACGAGCGCTTCGGGGGATTGCAGCCGCTTCCGGGCGGCCGCCTCGCGTAGGGTCGCATCCGGGGCCGAGGCCCACAAAAAGTAGCTCAACCGCGTCGCCAGCTCGTCATTCCCGACGGGACCCGGCTCGGTTCCGGGCCCTGGCTTCTCGGTGCGATAGAGAAAGGCGGGTGATACGAGCAGGCGGGCCAGCGTGAAGCGCACGGCCTCATCGTGGGGCAGCTCTTGCTGACGGAGCTTTCCATACAGCTCCCGCAGCTCTTGACCCTCCGCTTCGGCCAGGGGTCGGCGATAGGCTGATTCGGCGAAGCGGACGACCGCCTCGAGATGTTTTGGCTCGGTTTCGACGAGCCGCTTTTTAAATTCGGCCGCCCGCTTCTGGATGGGCTCACGCATGGGTGTGAAGGCGCTCGGATCAGCGTCCTGGGTGGCGAATTGCCAGAGCTGCTCGAAGGCATCGACCAGCTTGAGGGCATCATGACTGACATAGTGCAGCTCGTCCCACAGGCGATCCAGTTCCGCCGCTTGCTGGTCGTCGAGCAGAAGACGGCGCAAGGCTTCATCCTCCCGATAATAGAGGGTCAGGGTGACCACCTCATCCACCGGCACGATTTTGGTGTAGCACAGCGCAATGGGGAAGAGGTCGCGGAACGAACTGAAGTCTCGTTCGATCCTTTCTCTGGCCTGGCCGCCTTCGGCGACCAAGATGGGGGAGTCGAAGACCAGCGGACGATCGCCTTCCGACCAGGTGCTCTTGGCGCCTTGCTCCTTCGCGGAGCTGGCCGCCGGGCCGGCGCGCAGGCTGGGTTTGGTGAGAGAGGCTTGCATCTGGACGCTGCCATCGATTCCCGCCACCGGGTCCAGTGTGCCGGTCGCTACGAACTCGCATCCAGCCACCAGATCGGCGGGCAGCTTAACTTCCAGCACCGAAGGAGCTTTTACGCTGAGGCTGGTCGGCTTGAGGGTTCCACCCGTGGGATGTTTTCCGAACAGGTTCGGATCAAGTCCGTAGCCCGCGGTGAGCGGGCTGGGATCAGAATTCTGGGTGATGAGGGCTTTGCGGGCCACTGAGATCAGCGGGCCACTGAGCGAGGTCAGCTGGCGGTAAAGTTGGCTGTCGGGCGAATCCTTCGCAACGCCGGCTCCGCCGCTCTGCAGAAGAGTTTGCACTTCGGCAGCCAGTTGGTTTTTGGTGAGGGTGTCGGGGGCCGTCTGCCATCGGGCGAGCAGCGAGCCGGTTGGCAGCACGGAGTCAGCCCCTTTGCCGTTGTCAGGCTCGCTGTAGAAGTGCCAGACCGCATCATGACCATGACTGTCCGAGTGCGGATTTCCGGCGAGGATGTTCGGTGACACCTCCTGGCCCAGATCCCAGGTTTTGGACCCATCCCGTATCGTGAAGTCAACCGCCGTCGTGTCGCAGGAATGATTGCCATCACGCGGCGAGATGATCATGGACAGCAGATCGCCAGGTTGAACCTGCAGGGCATCGATGGGACCGACCTTAACTTCCTTGGCTCCTTGGGCCGTGCCGACGGCCAGGCGTTGGCGGGTTTGGCCACGTCGCAGTTCGAGCGACCAGGCCACGCCGTTGCCACACTCGGGATGAGCATGTTGAACCTGTCCTTCGATGTGGACTTTGCCCGCCACCGGGCTGCGCCACCCCACGGCGACGCGAAGTTTCGGAGAGGGATGGACCACTACACTGTGCGGCTTCATGTTGCCGGGAACGCGCACATGTTGGCTGGACGAGTTGGCGAGCACGCTGAGGGCATCCGCCCCGGTCCAGCCTTTGATGAAGTCGTAACCCTGGGCGCTCTCCATCTTGGATTTGAGATGGCTGTCGATCGTCGCCTCGGCGCTGCCGATTCCGAGCGCATCCAGCCAGGCCCCCAGCAGGGATGGATCGACACCATGCTTAGCCGCCTGTTGCTCGAGGGGCAGCTTGTTGGGTGACGCATCCCAATCGGCCGCCGCCGCCAGGCAGCGGGAAACATTCGAGAAGAACTGCTCGCGATCGCGAGTCAGCACTTGAGTGGCTGCGCGCAGGTCGCGCAAGGCGAGATCGGGGCGACCTGGAACCGAGAGCCGGGGGTTTTCCCAGACGGCGTAGTCGTGTTGGCTGCCATCGCCGGCATCGGAGGTGCTGAGGTACAGGGTGATCTCCTTTTGGTCCGCTGGCGCGTTCAGCTTGAGTCGGATCTCCCTTCCGGTGGAGAGCGGAGATACCGGAATCTGCCACGCTTTGGGACCATCTCGCTTGCCAATATGGCCGACAGTGGTAAAGCGCCAGAGCGCCTGCTGCCATTCCCCAATCGACTTGGTGATTGCAGCGGCATCGCCCGGGACGCCGGTTTTCCACTGGCTGCGGACGACATCCAGCAGGAGGGAACTTTCGGTGCCCTCCAACGCTTGCCAAAGCAGCGAGAGATACTTCGTTACCAATCCCCGTTCGGCTGCCACTTGGGCCAGGGTCTTCTTTCCACTGCGCAGGGCCTCGCGCTCGGCCAAGGTGGCGAGCAAATACTTCTCCAAGGGCAGGCGTCCACCGGCGTTCGTGTCGAATTGAATGCCCTGCAGGTTGACCGAGGTGGCCCCCCCCGAATCCGAGAACCGCGCATAAAAGGCGCGGATGGCCGCCAAGGCTTCCTCCGACCAATCGCGTTGGGAAGTGCTGGGGGAGAATCGCAGTCCGTCGGGCAGCAGCACCGCATGGCGAGCCACCTCCTTGGCGGCATCCAGGTATTTGGTGACCAGAGAGGGGGACATCACCAGGGAGTTGCCGACGTTCATGAACCCTTCGCCGGAGGCCGAGTCGCCGGGAAACTCCTTCGCTGGGTCCAGAGAGTTCACCCCTGTCAAATCGCGCAGCGTGTAGGTGTATTCGGCATTGGAGAGCCGACGCAGCACCACCGGTCCGGGATCCCCCGCCCGAGCCTTGGCCGCCTCATCCAATGCGTCGCCGATCCAGCGGAGCAGCTGCTCTCGCTGAGCGGGGGTGGGCTGTGGTTTTTCCTTGGGAGGCATCTCGTTCAAAGAGATCTGCTCGATGACTCCCTGCCAGACCTTGGGATCCTTGAGAATGTCGTTGAAGCTCTTGAATCGCTCCAGATCGAGGTCGCCCTTGTGCTTCTCGGTGGAATGGCAGTCCAGACAGAACTGCTTGAGAATGGGATGGGTGGCGGCACCGTATTCTTGGTCTAGCTTTTGGAGGCTGGGTGAGTCCGTGGCCGCGCCGACGGCGACCCAAGCGGAAGCGAGGAAGGCGATGGGGACGACGATGCGATCAGTCATGAAAGAAAGGTTCATCGATGAGAGATAAATAAATGGACTCTGGAGCCGGTCGGGTTATTCGACTGCGGTTCCGAGCCGGTAGGAATTTCCGACTCCGTCGGTGCCGAAAAGCTGTAGAGGGCTACAGCAGTCCATATTGCTTCACGTTTTGGAGTGCGGCAGACCTTTGCCGCTTTTGTCCCCCCGGCGGAGCTGGGATCCATGCTCACCGACTTCAAATCAGGCCCGAACATCCGCAGGTCAAGGAACGGTGCTTGCCATTAGGATGGCCTAGAGCCTAAAAGTCGACGGTAGACCGTCAACTGAAAACCTGCATGGCCCTCCTATGCCCACATTGGACGCGCTTTAAGCTCTGGCCGAAAGGCCAGCGGTGAGCGAGACAGCGATAGACATGGCCGCGCTGCGACGCAAAGTCGCCTGGCGAGTTCTCCCGTTGGTCTTTGTGGTCTATATCGTCGCCTACCTGGATCGTGCCAACGTGGGCTTTGCCAAACTGCGGATGGCCAGTGACCTGAAGTTCTCGGAAGAGGTTTTCGGCTTGGGCATCGGCATTTTCTTTATCGGGTATTTGTTGCTGGAGATTCCCGGGGCGCTGCTGGTGGAGCGCTGGAGCGCCCGCAAGTGGTTCGCCCGAATTCTGATCTCGTGGGGGTTTGTTTCCGCAGCGACGGCCTTCGTGGAGACCCCCATGCAGTTCTATGTGGCGAGGTTTGTCCTCGGGGTGGCGGAGGCTGGCTTCTTTCCAGGCATTATCGTGTATTTTACCCACTGGTTCACCAGTGCGGATCGGGGGCGGGCACTTTCGGGTTTGGTCATGGCGGTTCCTTTCAGCCTGGCGTTGGGCGCCCCCATCTCCGCGCTCCTGCTGGATGTCAGCTGGTTCGGCTTAGCCGGATGGAAGTGGATGTTTCTGCTCGAGGGGCTTCCCGCGGTCGTGCTGGGGTTCGTGACCTTGTTTTACATGACGGACCGGCCCCGTCATGCAGCCTGGTTGACGGCGGCGGAGCGAGATCACCTGGAGGCGGTATTGGCGGAAGAGGCCCGGGTGAAAGAGGCGAAAGGTCGCTCGACGGTTTGGCAGGCGCTTCGTCTGCGCAATGTCTGGCTGCTGGCCCTGGGGATCTTCGCAACGAACACCGGCGGGTATGCGCTGGCGTTTTGGCTGCCAACCACGGTGAAGAACCTTTCGGGAGGATCCGACCAGTCGGCGTTGTGGTATAGCTGCTTGTTTTACGCGTGTGGCCTGGTGAGCGTGTTTGTCTCGGGGCAGTCGTCGGACCGCAGCGGTCAGCACAAGTGGCATTGCGTGGGCGGCCAGGTGGCGACTGCCTTCTTTCTGGTTGGCAGCACCCTACCCGGCCAGTCGTTTCCGCTCATCATGGGTTGGCTTTGCCTGACTGGGCTCGCGGCTTACTATTGGCCTTCGCCGTTCTGGACTTTGCCCACGCTGACTCTGACCTCATCGGCAGCAGCGGTTTCCATCGGTTTCATCAACATGTGTGCCAACCTGGCCGGATACCTGGGCAATCATATCAATGGCTGGCTGCGCGGCCATCAAGCCAGCGAGAGCACCTGCCTGCTGTTCCTGGCGGGCTGCTATTTGCTGGGCGGGATTCTAATCAGCTTTGTCACCCAGGAGCGGGTCGCTCCGCCTACTAGCCCCCATTCCATCAACCCACCTTCATCCACCACGTGAAAACTCCCACTGTCGTCGTCACTGATTGGACCTTCCCCGACCTCTCGATTGAGCAAGAGCTGCTGCGCGCGCAGGGAGTTGAACTGATCGGACACCAATGCAAAACTGAGGCCGAGCTCATCGAGCTGTCCCGCTATGCCGACGCCGTCATCACCCAGTTCGCACGGGTCAACGCGGCGGTGATCGGAGAGATGCGGCAGGCCAAGGCGATCGTTCGCTATGGGATCGGGGTAGACAACGTAGACTTGGACGCCGCCAAAGCCCGCTCCATCCCGGTCTGCAATATCCCCGACTACTGCATCGACGAAGTCGCGGACCAAACTCTGGCCTTCATTCTGGCCTGCACGCGTCAGGTGGTCAGCCATGCGGTGCACTTGCGCGCGGGACAGTGGGGTCTGGCGACTCCGATCGCCGGCATGAAGGCTCTTCGTGATCTCACGGTGGGGGTCGTCGGGTTTGGCCGGATTGGCCGCGAGGTGGTGAGGCGGCTGTTGGCCTTCAAGTGCGCTGTTCGGGTGTTCGATCCGATGGTCCCAGCCTCGGAGATCGAGAAGGCGGGAGCGCGGGCGGGAACGCTAGATGAAGTGCTGCAGGCGTCGGATGTATTGACCTTGCATTGTCCCTCGATGGCGCAGACGCGACAGCTGATGAACGAGCGTACGTTTTCATTGCTCCGACCCGGAGCGATCTTCGTGAACGTCGGCCGAGGAGATCTGGTCGACAGCGAAGCATTGACTCGAGCCTTAAAGAGCGGACATCTGGGGGCGGTAGCCCTGGATGTCTTCGATCCGGAGCCGATCCCGGTGGATCATCCGGTGCGCAGCTTGGGGAATGTGATTCTGGCTCCGCATATTGCGTCGTGCAGCACGCCTGCCGTGAAGAAGCTGCGCGAGTCCGCTGCGACCATTGCCCTGGCAGCGGTTCGTGGTGAGGCGTTGACCACCGTGGTGAATGGCGTTCGTCCCTAGCCAAGGAGATCGGGTGAGATCCACAGTATTGATTACGGGCGGATGCGGGTTCATCGGCACCTGGGTGGTACGCGAAGCGCTGCACCGATCACTGAAGGTCGTGGTTCTGGATCCGGGAAGCAGGCCGGCGCGCTGGGACCGGGTGCTCGGTAAGGACGCCGATCCCGTGGTGCTGGAGCAGGGGTCATTGCTCGATCGCGGTCGGCTGGACCACATCTTTGCCACCCATGGCATCACTCACGTCATTCATCTGGCCGCGCTCCTGACGCCCGCTTGCCAATCCGATCCTTGGGAGGGCTGCCAGGTAAACATCTTGGGTACGATGGCGATTTTGGAGGCGATCCGAAAGCACTCCGGCCGGATCGCTGGGTTCTCCTACGCAAGCTCCGTGGCGGTGTTTGGCGATGAGCCGGATCATGCTTCGGGGGAGACGGGTGGGTTGCTTCAGCCGCTGACATTCTACGGGGCGTTCAAGAAGTCGGTGGAACTCATCGCGGCGCAGTATTGGCGTCATTTCA
This sequence comes from Verrucomicrobiales bacterium, assembly GCA_016793885.1. NCBI lineage: Bacteria > Pseudomonadati > Verrucomicrobiota > Verrucomicrobiia > Verrucomicrobiales > Verrucomicrobiales bacterium. The sequence continues at coordinate 3,934 of JAEUHE010000035.1, read as the reverse complement.
ACATCGCCTCCGTGGGCATCCGTCCCCAAGTCGCCTACGGGCCGGAACGCGATGTGGGATTGACCGCCGGGCCCTCGTTGGCAGCTCGGGCGTTGGCCCATGGCGAACCGTTCACCATCGGATATCGGGGTCGAGTCGGATACGACTACGTGGAGGACGTGGCGGAGGCATTCGTTCGCGGCGCCTTGGAGACTCCTCGGGGTGCCCCGGTGGTGGATCTGGCTGGTCCGATCGTTACGGTGGAGGAGATAATCGAGGTGCTGCGGGAGATTGATCCGAAGGCGGGGGCAGGGATTTTGGTGAGCGGAGGGACGATCCCATCGCACGCCCCTCCGCAACCACGATTCATTTCCGAGCTCTACCCCGATTGGCAAACGACGTCGCTGCTCGAGGGGATGAGGAAGACGCTAAAGTTTTATCGCCGTGGCGGCTTGGGCATGAGCCGTTGAAGCCTGCGAGCCGAGGCCTCGTGACCTCGGCTGCTACAGTCCTCATCTTGTAGGAGACGAGGTCACGAGGCTTCGGCAGCCCAATCCGGAAGGTCGTCATCCCCGGTTCAAGGCGTGGGGGCGACCACACGGTAGTACCGTTCTGGCTCAGTCGCATCCACCAGATGCGGGCTCACGGAATCTATTACATCCGTCCAGGGGCCATCCACACTGAGCGACGACTGCAGGACCCCCGTGCAATCCCAAGTGATCTGCAGTTGAGTGGGAGAGCCGTCGACGGACTCAATCCTCAGCAAACAGGTTTCGCCTCCGGGTGGAGACACGGTGACTTGGAAGCTGCACGTGTTGGTGTTCTGACAGAGGTCGCTGGCGTAGCAGGTCACGAGCGTGGTTCCCAACGGAAACACGCTGCCACTGGGCGGATCGCAGCGGATGAGAACTGGTTCGGGACGGTCGTCTGTTGCCGTAGTTTCGAAATTCACAACCACACCCGCTCCATCGGGAGAAGTGACGTCGATATCCGCGGGACAGACAATCGTCGGAGCGGTGAAGTCATAGTGGGCTACGATTTGACGCGTCGCCGTGCGGCCGTTGGCATCCATAGCCACCGCAGTGTAGAGAATATCCTCGTAGAGGCTCTTGTCGAATCCATCAAATTCGGGGAAGAGGCCGTTGGCAGTTTGGAGGTTGGTTCGGGATCCGACCAAAATCCGTATGTCGGAATAGCCCAGCCGAACGGTTGGATCCTTAAGGGAAGTGGCGGTGAGACTCAAGTTGGTCAGCGTGCCATCACAGGATTGCGCCTCAGCCGAAGCGAGGAATCCAAAGTTGGTGGTGCACATCGGCGGGGTGATCGCGAGGGTGAGACAATCGACCAGGCAGTAGCGCTCGCCAGCGATCACGGAAATTGCCAGATGCGGAAGCGCGACTTCCGACACGTTGCCATCGGGGTCCACAGTCGTGATCGCTGGCTGCAGCGTGTAGCTTCCTTCAGGCACGTAGAAGGTGATCACGGCTTCATTCGTGGCTTCGCTGGCGTAGTAGGGTTGTCCCGACGCATTGCTGAGGATTGCTTGGTAAGACCGGAAGACGTTGTGAGAGTCGAGATTGGTGATGCCCCCGTAGCTGTTGATCACCCGGGGATAGTAGAACTTCACGGGCGATTGGATGCGCAGGCAGACTTCCGCCAGGTTGTAGTTCAGAGGATTAACCTGACGATCACCGGGTGTCAGAAGGCCACGCCACGGATCGGCTTCCGTGATGTAGAGCAACTGTTCTACGAAAGGAGCACCGTTGGTGCCTGGGTGAGCGATTCGAAGGTTGATTCCCTCCATGGCCCAAATTCCTGGCTGATCATAAATCATGCCCACGATGGCTTCGTAGTCTCCCTCGAACGTCGACGTCAGAGGGTTGAAGGCACCTTCGAAGGATGCAGCAGCTTGGCCTCCGGCGGTGGTGTAAGTCGAGCCGCGGGCCAGTTCATCCACCCCCTTGACCACCACATAGCTGCCGTTGATGCCGGTCGCGCCGACGGCATCGGGAATGTTGTCAGTGTCGGCGTCGTAGTCGGAGGAACGCACCAGTCCGCGTAGTCCCGACTGGATGCCTGGCAGCTCGGGCGGTCCGGTCAGTGTGATGGTTCCGGTCAACCAAGCTGGAGTCATGACAAAGGCATCACCGATGTCGGTGGTTGCTCCCGGATCCACCACTGCGCCTGCGTTGGATTCTCCTTCCCCGAGGCCGGGGGAACGGAACGATTCAAAGCGATAGCCTTGTCCAAGGTGCATTTCAGTCCAGAGGTTCCAATTCTTGCCAACGGCGGAGGGCACGAGGTTTTCCAGGCTAAAAGCTCGGGTGCTGTCGGGACCCGGATATTCGGCACTCAGGCTGGCATAGCGCTGGTTGCCGGATGGACCGGCGCCTTTGACCACGGGGCGCCCGAGCAGCTCTTCATAGCCATCGGTGGGTAGCTCGATTTCGCCCACCATATTGACGTTGCCCACCAGTTTTCCTAACGCACCGGTGTCGGGGAGCGTCATGGTCAGCACTGGTTTCTCATCGCACGCATACGTGACCACGTGACGTTCGGAGTAGGTGATCCGGTCGAGATAGAGGTCAGTGCCGAGATCGACCTCCACCGCCACCTCCAGTTCGACCCCGCTGGGAACCACGAGAAAGTTGCTGGTTCGTCCCGGCGGCTGGGAGAGATAGCGGGCGCGCCAGGAGTAAGGCGGCCCGGTTTCCACGACCAAGGCGCGACCACCGAGGGCGGCCACTGGCGTGCCCGCAGCGTCGACATAGCGGATTTCGAGTAAGGCAACGCACTCGTCGAGATCGACCGTTGCGGGAGGAGAATTGCTCATCAGCGGGCTGCTGGGTCGGGGTGACGTCCAGTATTCCTCGGTCTGTGAGTCGAGCGAGAGTGCGGCATAGACTTGGTAGGTGAGTGGGACATCGTTGGCAGCGATGGTCAGGCTGTAGGGCTCGCTCAGCGGATCCGTGTTGCTGAAGTATTTCGTGGACGTCAACGCCTGAGGCGCTTCGGTGTAGGCAAAGATGACCAGGTCGGACATGCCTTCATTTCCGGGAGGGCCGAGGCGTTCGCGGATTTCGCTGTCGGCGTTGGTGAAGCGAACGAAGCCGTCGATGCGATTCGTCCCTGACGGTGGCAGGTCTGCCGCGTTCGAAGGAAGGAGGCTTGCAAACAGTAGGGCGACGGCGACTCGCCAGGCCAGGCCGATGGTTGGGTGATGGTTCATGGGTTCGAGATGGATTGGCCGGGTGATGGAACCCACCTAGCTTTCCACATGGAGTGTCTACAGATTCGCTCCCCGGCATTACACCAAAATCGACGGCTCGACATTTTCATTCCGACCAAGGAGGCGAGCTGCTGCTGATTTTTGAAACCTTCAGCGTTGGGCGTGGGTTGTGACTTCGTGATGACATTAACGACGACACCGACTATTGAAGGCCGACCGGTCACCCAGTACTTGGGCATTGTGACTGGTGAGGCGATTATTGGCGCCAACGTGTTCCGGGACATTTTTGCCGGGATCCGCGATTTCGTGGGCGGTCGTTCGGGTTCCTACGAGAAGGTGTTGGGAGACGCCCGTCGTGCTGCCATGGAAGAGATGGAACGACAGGCTCGGGAACTGGGAGCTGACGGCGTGGTGGGCATCGACCTGGATTACGAGGTGCTCGGTGCCCAGAACGGCATGCTCATGGTGACCACGAGCGGAACCGCCGTGAAGTTTTAGGTGGCGGGGACACCGCGAAGCGAACGGCCGATTGCCTCTCACAAAGGCACGAAGCTCACGAAGCTTTCCGGAGGGAAGGGAGACAGAGGTTGTTGCCCGCGGACCACGCAGACCACACGGAGGAAAACTCCAGCCGTGGGGGAGGGAGCCCGGACTTTAAAACGCAAAGGACGCAAAGGACGCGATGTGGGACATGGGAGGAGATCTGAACTCTGAACTCCATTGGAT